>JAIXUZ010000295.1 GCA_027483285.1 Bacteroidota bacterium | reverse complement strand
TGCTATTGCTTCCTCCATTGTCATATACTGTTCAAAATAAATCAGCACGTTGCATTTAAACTTTGATGTAAATATAGAATCAACGCCAGCCTTATGCTCACCTGCGCGCCTTTCAATATCATTAGTAACTCCTGTGTAGAATACTGTGTTGAGTTTATTGCTTACGATTTATACGTATCCCATATTAGCAAGGTATGGAGATCCCTGCTTTCGCAGGGATGACTTCGATTTAGCTTTTTAGCGCCTTCGGCGCTAACCCATTAATAAAAAAACAGTAGGTTTCTTGTGCAAGTCGGGCTTTTCTTTGGCCCACTGCACCAGGGTTTTGGTTTTGATGAATTCATCTTCTGCCGTTACATTGCAGGCAATGCAAAGCAGCGTTTGCGCATGGCAGGTTTCTATTATAGCTTCCAATAACTGATTGTTGCGGTAAGGTGCTTCTATAAACAGCTGTGTTTGCTTATGCTGCTGCGACAGTTTTTCAATTGCCTTTAGCTTGCCTGCGCGGTTTACCTTGTCAATAGGCAAATACCCGTGGAAGGTAAAACTTTGCCCGCTTAATCCAGATGCCATTAGCGACATTAGCAGCGACGACGGGCCAATCATAGGCTTTACCGCGATATTCATTTTATGGGCTATGGTTACCACCTCAGCACCCGGGTCAGCAACCGATGGGCATCCTGCTTCGCTCATCAATCCAACATTAATACCCTGCTTAGCCGGTGCTAAATAGGTCTGTATATCTTTCAACTCGGCGTGCTTGTCTATCAGCTTCATTGTTACCTCATCAAAGTGTCGGGTAAAGCCTGCCTTGCGCAGAAAGCGGCGCGCAGTGCGCTCATTCTCTACCACAAAATGGGTAAGGCTGTTAAGCAAAGTAACATCGTCAGCGTTAAGCCATGTTACAGGGCCATCGTCAACCAGCGGGGTGGGTATAAGGTACAGTGTTGCCATAGGGTAAAAAAACAGCCCCCTCTTAAATAAGAGGGGGCTGCAAATATCGGGTTTATAATTAGTATTAGAAAGTGTATGACAAACGGTACATCAGCATACGGCCCAGCTGTGGCGTTCCCACAAACTCAGCACGTTTGTAGTTTAACAGGTTAGTACCTGTAATGCCCAGTTTAAAGTTTTTCTCAAACCAGAAAGCGTATTGGGCATTGGCATCAACAGTCCAAAAAGCTGCCACATTGCCAACATAAACACCTGAGTTAACAGGGAAAGCATCTTGCCAGCGTACGCGTGCGCCGATATCAACACCTGCTTTAACAAACTTGTAGCCTGCGTTAATATTTACCTTGTGGCGTGGGGCATTTAGCGCAATCTCAAAACCTTCAGATATAAAGCGGTCTTTATTAACAAAAGAGTAAGTAGCACCTATACGGGCATTTTCTGATAAGAAGTAGGTTAAACCTAAATCTGCACCCCACATATTAACCGTACCAAAGTTGCCGTAGGTAAGTATAACCTCGTTTCCGCGGGCTTGCTGTGGCGATACCGTACCAAACGGAACCTGTGCAGCAACATTGCCATAAAAGCCGGCTATTTTAGCAGCAAGCTCAGTGTTATTGGTAGCGCCAAACTGGTTGTTTAGGGTGCTTATATCATTGCCGCTAAGGCCACTAAGGTTTTGTGCAATAATAGGCTGTAAAAACGCAGCAACCGAGTTAGGGTCTAAGAACATATTAGGCGTAATTACTGTAAGCGGGCTTACAAAATCAGTAATCCTTTGTCCGTAAATATCAACAGATGCTAATAAGCGTTGCTTGATAATACCATTCCAGCCAATTTCTACTGTTTGTGTAGGCGAGTTTACCAGGCGGCCAAGGTCTTTAATTTTGGTAGGGTCTAAAACAGGCCCATCAAAACCACCCGAAGTAAGATTTACGCTTTTAATTACGTGATTAATGCTGCTACCCGAACCAACTAATGAGCCTAAAGGCACCACATTATTCAATATAGATTTAACGTTGTTTGGCAGCGCATCGCTTTGTGCCAAACCAAGGTAACCCACTGTCCAGGCAGTGTTGTTAAAGGTGGTATCGTTAAAGTTGTAATACGTTTGCTTATCACCACTGCCTAAGCCCGGTGCGCCTGAAAAAGGAGAGCGGAACTGCGGCAGGCCACTTGGACCGTAGCTATAGTTGTAGCCATTGCGGTTGCCATATACGCGTACATCTGTTGTCAAATCATACCCGCCAAAAAGTACCGATAGCTGGCTATTAAAACCAAAAGCATCACCTATTTGAAGAATATCAAGGTTTACGTTGTTAGATGTTGGCGAGCTAAACGCGCGGTTATAGGTTAAACGTAGAGTTTGATTTTCTTTTGGTTTGTAAACAAAAGCCAAACGTGGCGAGGCGAATACCTTTTTAACAAAGTTATGATAGTCTAAACGGGCTGCGCCAATAATTTTAAACTTCTCGCTTACATCCCATTGGCCTTGCGCATAAGCGCCATACTCATAAATATTGTCGGTGTCTTCGTTTAAGCCATTAATAGTACCCTGCGTATTAGGTATGGTAAATAATCCATCGGCACCATAAATAAACTTAAGGTTATCAATTATTTGGTGTGTGTATTGCACCTGGCTTACAATAAATTTCGATTTATCTACAATCAAATCACCCGAACGCAGCAGGTAAGTAGTACCCGCGTTGTTAGTGTTAATATAGCTTTGTACAAAAAGGTTTTTGTGGCGGAAACGCGCCTGGAAGTAACCAGATGTCCAATCAATAATCTGTGCGGCACCAAGGCCGGTAAGTTCTACACCACTGGCTGTGCTGCGGCCACCGCTTAGCACAAGGCTGGTATTGGCATTCCAACGGAAGTCTATACGTGCGTCAAACGCCAGGTTGTGTATAAATGTATTGCGGTTGTTAGATATAGAATCGCCAACAGGCACGCGCCCGTCTGCCGTTTGTTTTCCTTTTTGAATGGTATCAGGCTCTACAGGGTCATCGTAAGTCCAGTCATTACCCTGTAGGTATTGGGCCGATACTTTATAGCCAATTTTTAGGCCGTCTTCTTTATCTAAAATTTTACCAGCATGGCGCACGGTTCCAATAATAACATCGCGAGAGCCATAGGTTAAGCTGGCCGTTGTTTCAAAACGGTTTTTCATATCCAGCGGAGAACGGGTAATAAAGTGGATAGCTCCGTTGGCAGCGTTTGGGCCATACAGGGCCGATGTTGGACCTTTTAACACCTCAATGCGCTCTACATCTTCATAGTTAATAGGTATAAGCTGCTGCACGTTTACACGCAATGATGGAACACTGGCAATACGGTTGTCTACCAGGTTAAGCGCGGCGCCCGAAAAGATATTGTTAAAACCGCGGATTACGGTATTGTTTGTGGCAATACCAGTACGCATAATATCTACCCCCTGTATGTTTTGCAAATGCTCTGTAAGTACCGGCGATATACGTGCCTGCACCTGCTGGGTAGACACTGTGCCTATTGAGGCAGGAGCATCAAGGGCTTTCTCTTCGCGTTTTGATGCTGATATAATTACCGGGTTAAGGTCTACATTGGTTTTAGCCAGCTTAATGTTTACCTCTGCGCCCACAGGGGCTTCTTTATCTTCAAAACCAAGCAACTTAAAAACAAGGGTTTTGTCTTTTGATTGATCTAAGGTAATTGTGTAATTACCATCCAAATCGGTAACGGCACCTACGCCTGTTTCTTTACTTTTTACAATAACACCAGGAAGTGTTTCTCCTTTAGTATCGGTAATTTTTCCTTTTACCACAAGGCTTTGGGCAAACAAGCCCGTAACCGATAATAAAGTGATAATGAGTAGTACGTAATGCTTTTTCATGTGTTAAAATTGGTTGACTTGGCAGCCAAGATAGAAAAAAAATATTTCAGTATTTACAACCTTTAATAAATATAGTTTACTGCCTAATACATTAGCATTGTAATAGTTTATGTACTTTCAGGAACTGCCAATACCTCTTGTTTTTATTAATAGTTTACCTTATATATGTATTAACTACAATACCAATTGCTGTAGCTGTTATATGTAGTTTTACTATATTGCAGTATGAAACTATACTACGCATTTATAGCTTTTGCTGCATTGCTTTTGTCAATAAACGGCAACGCGCAAACCCCTTGTGTAAATAACGGCAACCTTATGCTGTATTCTAACTACGACGGGGGCATTATCAACATAAATGTAGACGTAAACATACCCAACCTTAAAATTGGTATTTGTACGTACGAGCCTGTGCAGGTAACCATTAGCGGCACTTTTGCAGGCAATGTTACCCAGGTGCTGTATGCCGGGTTTAATTCTACGCAAAACAACAACAACTGTAATCAGGGAAATTTTATAACATCAATAACAGGGGTACCTAATAACCTGATACAAATACAAACGTACCCTTCGGTAGATTATCAAACAACCAATGGCTGGCCCAACATTGTATGCGCCTACGCTTGCGATACTATTGGCAACCAGGGCGGTTGCAATACGGTAGACCAGGTAGTATATTATTTTACCCAACAAACGGGCGGCACCTTATACGGACACAACATACAATACAACTGTTGGCAAAACGCAACATACAACGTATCGGCAGGGGGCAACTGTTGTATACAGGGGCCGGGCACACAGCAAGCACCTGTAGCCGCCTTTGTGGCCGATACCACCGGTGGGTGCGAAGGTACCTGCATTGCATTTACCAATATTAGTACAGGTGGGCCTTTTAGCAATGTACAATGGAGTTTTACCGGCGCCACCCCTGCATCATCAACCGATGAAAACCCTTCCAACATTTGCTACCCTACAGCAGGTACATATCCCGTATCAATAACGGTAACCAATACTAACGGTAGCAACACATCAACCCAAAGCAGCTTTGTTACTATTACCAACCCCATACCGGTTGCCAACTTTAGCTTCAACCAGATTGATAATTACACTACTGAATTTACCTCAACGGGCACCGGTGGTACCACTTACCAATGGCAGTTTCCCGGCAATGTAACAGGCTCAGGTGCAACCTCTTCTTTCGACTTTCCGTCAGAGGGAAACTACCCTGTTACACTTATTGCTTATGGCCCTTGTGGTAATGATACCATTACGCTTACCGTTGAAATTTTAAAACTGGCAACAGCCATAAATGAAATAACCGAACTGAAAGGCTTTACGCTGTTCCCTAACCCGGGCAGCGATATTATAAACATCAAACTGGCCGATGCTACAACAAATATTTCTGTTGATATTATAGACCCACTGGGCAAAGTGGTGGCAAGCTATACCAAGCTATCGGGACAAACCCTTCAACTGGATTGCAGCACCATAGCCGCCGGTGCTTACCTTATGCGCATCAACGCCAACGGCAAGCAAGGCAAAAAGGTATGGGTGAAGTTATAGAAATTAAAGGCTCCCCTCCCGATAGCTATCGGGACTGCGGGGGAATTAATAGTGAATATTTTAAAGTAGCCACGACCTAAAGGTCGTGGCTATTATTTTTAAATTTCGGATTGTTTTTCGCAGGGGAGAGCCTGGTATAATATTGATTAACTACTCCACCCTTCAAATGCGGCCTTTTGCTCAGGCGTAGCGTCTTCTAGTATTTTAATAGCATAGGCAGGATAATACTGCTCTTTACCGGGATGCAATAGCAACTCTCGCAATACACCAGCGGTGTTTACAGTTAGCTTTACTGTTTCGCAGGCAAAGTAGTTAAACCAATCGTTAAAGCTGGATGTGTAGCCGTTTACAGCTACTATGCTGTCGCCTATCATCAACCCTGCTTTTTCAGCAGGCGATTGCGGTGCTATGGCAGCAACCTTTCCATCATACTTAAAGCCAAACACACGCTCAGAATATAATCCCGACGGTGTTTCAATCAAGGCTAAGCCTAAATAGGCAAAGCATTCGTTTAATAAGTCGTTATAAGACTCGGTGCCAAATACATAATCAGCAAAAAAATCGTCGAAGCTGGTGCCGGCGGCTACCTCTGCCAACATCTTATAGTCATCTGCCGTGTAGCCTCGGTTTTTCTGCCCAAAGTCGGCATACAACCTCCGCATAACATCGTCCAGGCTGTGCTGGTTGTTGCTGTGTTTGCGTATTTGCAAATCAAGAGCAAAAGCCAGTAAACACCCTTCGTTATAAATAGAAACTTTACGGTTGGGCGCTCCGGGCACATAGCCATCAAGCCATGTATCAAAACCCGATGCTGCTACAGAATAGTTGTGGCGGGCATAGTTGTGGTAATGGCGTTTAACATTATCAGCTAAAAGAGCTAAATAAGCTTCGGGTGTAAACACCTTCGAGCGCATTAAGAATGTATCGCCGTAGTAAGTGGTAACCCCTTCGGCAACAAAGCCTGTGGTAAAATAATTTTCGCCTGTAAAATCGTAGGGAAGCATCTCTGCCGGGCGAATGGTTTTTATATTCCAAACGTGGAATAGTTCGTGCGATGAAACGCCTAAAAAGTCTTCATACAACTCGCCATACATTAATTTATACGATGGCCCCAAGGCAATAACCGTGCTGGTAATATGCTCAACCCCATGGTGGTAGGGCGTGGGTAGTATCTGGAAGTAAAAATGGTATTCTTTAACGGGAATATTGCCCATTATCTCAACTTGCTTTGCGGTAAAGGCAATAAAGTCTTCTTTTATTTTGGTAAAGTTTGGCTTACTTTCACCCACAAACCAAAGGTGAAAGAGCGTACCATCCACCTCATACGTATCGTGTTGCATAGTAGCCGATGCTATGAATGGCGTATCGGCTAAGCGGTCGAAATCTTCGGTTTCAAAAATCAGCTTGGCACCTGTGTCGCTAAGTTCAACGGTATGCTTTTCGCCGCAAGCCAGTTGGTAGCTTTTAGGCACATCAATTTCTACTCGGCAGGGGTAGTTTTCCATACCCGCGGCATATACACAACAGTTTACAGGGTTAACGTACAATTGGGTAGCATCTAACCAGGTAGCACCTGCATTTAGCTGGTTTGCATAGTAGCTGTATTTTACGGTAATGGTTTCTGCGCCCTGGGTTTCAACCTCCCAGCAATCTTTGGTTACTTTTTCAAACGGTAATATAACGCCATGTTCATTAGTAATGGTAAATTCCTTTACATTTTTGGCAAAGTTGCCCAGTTCGTAACGGCCGGGGCGCCATGCAGGCAGTTGAACAGAAAGGGTGGTTATGCCACCCGTTAGTATGTTTACCTCAATATCTATGTATTGGGTTGATGCGTTTTTATAACTGAAATAGTAGTTTGTCATTACTCCTTCTCTTTCATTTTTCTAACCAGTTCGGGCAAATACTGTGCCGCAGCCAGCTCGCGCATTTTGTGCCTGGCCTCGCCCACCGGCGAACCAAAGTACACCTTGCCGGCATCTAAACTTTTAGGCACTCCGCTTTGCGCGTAAACAACAGTACCCTTGCCAATGGTAAGGTCTTTAGAAACACCTACCTGGCCCCATAGTATTACATCATCTTCAATGTCAACCACACCGGCTATGCCCACCTGGGCAGCAAACAGGCAGTTTTTACCAATAATACTGTCGTGCCCCACATGTATCTGGTTATCCAATTTAGTGCCTTTGCCTATGATGGTGTCTGACGATACGCCACGGTCTATAGTGCAGCAAGAGCCTATCTCTACATCATCCTCTATAACAGCACGGCCAATACTATGCCAACGTTCGTAACCGGTTTCTGTTTTCTTTACATAAAAAGCATCGCCACCTATTACGGTGTTGGCGTGTATAATGCAATTATCGCCAATTACGCTATAATCATAAACTACCACATTGGCATGCAGAATGCAGTTTTTGCCCACGGTAACATGGTTGCCCAGCACAACCCCCGGCTGCAACATTGTGCCCTCGCCAACTGTAGCGCTGGGGCTAATGTTGTGCCTGCTATGCTCAAATGGCATAAAAAAGCGGGCCAAAAAGTTGTAGGTATTAAATGGTGTTGAACTTATGATAAGCGCCTTTCCCGCAGGTGGGGTAAGGGTGTCATCGCTGGTAATTATTGTTGTGGCGGCAGAGTTAAGGCACTTTTCCACATATTTAGGGTGGTCTACAAAGGTTATATCGCCTGGCTCTACACGGTGAATCTCATTAAGGCCGCTAACAACATGCTCATTATTACCAATAAAACGGCAATCAACAATAGCAGCTATCTCAGCCAGGGTATGGGGTCTTGATAGTTTCATTCACTAAAATAATTTACACAAAGGTCGGAAACTTAGGGTTAATGTAACTTTATTTTTTTAACCTCTACAAAACCAGGGCCTTGCAGCGATTTATCCCTGCAAAACGCAATTAGTTTGTTTTTAGTTTAACTTACCCAATGTTTTTGTTAACAACATCCTATTTACATTTTTACGATAAGTAACAAATTATGTAACGGTGTAGCAATTACAAAAAACTATATTTGCAATAAGGACCTTATAATTGAAGTTGGAAAATGCGTAAACTACTAATTATTCCTATAGCTGCCTCCATATTAGCGGCTTGCGGACCAACAGGCAAGGGCGTTGCCGATGGACCTGCTATAGACAGTACAGGCTCTTACATAAAATTTGCAGATGCTAAATTGGCCGACTCAACGTGGTCTAAAGACAATATTGTTGTTTTCCACGTTACATCGCAGCCCGATAACCTGCACCCTACCAACGGCATTTCTGCCGAGCGTGAGTTTATTTTCCGCTACACACAAATGACATTACTTAGCAACGATTTGCTAAACCGCGGCATACGTCCGCAGCTGGTAAAATCAATGCCCGAAATATCGGCCGACGGCCTGCGTTATACTTACGAATTGCTTGATGGTATTACCTGGGATGATGGCTCACCGCTAACGGTTAACGATGTTATCTTCACTTTTAAAGCCAACAAATGCCCGCTGGTAGATAACCCCGATGCACGTGTTTACCTTGAAGACCTTATTGATATTATCCCTGATCCGGTAAAACCACAACGCTTTACTTTGGTTATGAAAAGGAAGTATATGAACAACCTTTCGCTGGTGTCAGACTTCCCCATAATGCAACGCAGTTACTTTGATATAAACAATGTGCTGGCTAACTATGGCTTTGGGCAAGCTACCGGTAAAAAAGGCAATGCCGACCTTACCGCATGGGCTAAAGATTTTAACGATGCCAAGTACGGATCGGACCCTGCATTTTTCAATGGCCTGGGTGCATACAAAGTTACCGCCTGGGAACCCGGCATTAGCATTACCCTTGAGAAAAAGAAAAGCCATTGGGTGGGTAAAATGGAGAAGCCCGATATGCACGATAAAGGCATAGCCGAGAAAATTATCTTCAAACTAAACCGCGATGAAAACTCTGTTAAGCTGGAGTTTAAATCGCAGAAGTTTGACGGTACCAACCTGATTAGCACCCGTGCGTTGAAAGAGCTTCAAAAAGACCCTAACTTCAACAAAAACTACCATTCGTATTTAGTACCATCTTACGGTTGGGCATACCTGGCCTTTAACATGAAGCCCGACGGTAACAAGCATAAAAAACTGTTTACCGATAAAAACGTGCGCCGTGCCATAGCCATGCTTATTCCTGTTGATGATATTATACGCACAGTGCGTGCAGGTAATGGCAGCCGCATAGCCACTATGGTATCGCCACTTAAAAAGAGCGAGGTTGACAGCACCCTGAAACCTATTGGCCTGAATGTGGAAGGCGCTAAAAAAATGCTGGACGAAGCCGGTTGGAAAGATACCGATGGCGACAATATCCGCGATAAAGTGGTAGAAGGTAAAAAGCTTCAGCTGGAGTTTGATTTTAACTTCCCTGCCGGTAACCCTGTGGTTGCTGATATGGCAAAGCTGATGGCCGAAGGCATGCAAAAGGGTGGCGTTAAAGCCAACATGATAGGCATAGAGGCCCCGCTGATTGGTAAAAAAGCCAGCAGCCACGATTTTGATATGGTATTTGGCCAATGGGGTGGAAACTCTCAACCCGAAGACTACAGCCAGCTATGGAGCACACGCGAGTGGGCATCGGGCGGGTCTAACCTTACGGGCTTTGGCAATGCCGAGACTGACGCGCTGATAGATTCTATACGCTATGCAACTAACGATGCGGCCCGCATAAGCTTTAGCAAAAAGCTGCAAAAAATAGTGTACGACGAACAGCCTTATGTTTTCTTGTACGCCCCACGCCGCTGTGTAGCCATACACAAACGCTTTGGCAATGTTGTTATGGTTAGCGAGAACCCTAACGTAATGCTGAACGCCCTGCAACTTATTGGCAGCGGCATGCAAAAATCTGAAGAGGTACACTAAAACGCGAAGCAATTGATAAGGTATATTCTAAAACGGCTGCTTCAGTTTATACCATCGCTTATACTTATTACGTTTTTAGGTTTTTTACTTAACGACTATGCCCCCATAGACCCGGCAGAACTGCTGGCTATGCGCACCCGCGAAGGTGGTAACCCCTTAACAGCCCAACAGCACGAAACTATCCTCCGCGAACAGCGCCATAAACTGGGGCTCGATTTGCCCATGTTTTATTTTTCTATAAACGCCAACTACGAATGCGATACATTAGAGCGAATACCCAACCGCACCGAGCGGGAAACGTTGAAAAAGCTGAATGAGGAGTATAGGAATTGGCCTGCTGTTTCTGATTATTATAAAGAAATAAAAGACTTCGCTACTTATATTCCAACCATGTATAATTCAATGGTTAATATATATGATAAAATAAAAATTGATTCAACATATCAACCTGAAATAACTGATATCAGACCTTTTATAACTCCTGATAATATAGATCGCCTGAAAGCTTTAAAAGAAAAATCTGTACAACTAGTATCATTAGAAAATGAAATTGAAATTGAGAATTTATTTAACGAGATAGATAGCTTGGCAAAACCTATGGTATCTCCATTGGCATATAGGAAAATGACAACAAATTTAAGGGATGCCTTTGCCGCAGTTAAAATATCGTCACCAACTTCCATTCTCTACCCTACCTTCTCCTTCCACACCGATAACCGCTACCACCGCTGGCTGTTTGGCGATGGGGAAAGTAACCTGGGTGTACTTCGTGGTGATTTTGGCACATCGTATACCAGTGGGCAAAAGGTGGGTAAAATCATCGCATCCCATATTGGGTTTACACTGCTGTTTAGTTTAGGGGGGATACTCCTCGCCTACCTCATCAGTATTCCGCTGGGAGTGTATGCCGCGGTTAAAAAGAATTCTTGGTTTGATAGGGTAAGCTCGGTAGTGTTGTTCCTGTTATACTCCATGCCATCGTTCTGGTTGGCCACGTTGCTGCTGGTTTGCTTTGCCAACCCCGATACCTTGTATTGGTTTGAAACATCGGGCCTAAAACCTGCCCAGGGGTACCCTGTAGATGCAAACATCTTTCAAAAGCTATGGATATCACTCCCCTACATTGTACTGCCGTTGATATGTTTTACCTATTCGTCGCTGGCGTTTTTATCACGCACGCTTAGGGTATCGGTATTAGAAAATATTAAGCAAGATTATATTACCACCGCACGCGCAAAGGGTTTACCACAAAACAAAGTAGTGTGGAGGCATGCCTTTAGAAATTCGCTGTTACCTATGATTACCGTCTTAGCCAATGTGTTCCCCTATGCTATTGGCGGCTCGGTGATATTAGAAACCGTATTTACCCTGCCGGGCATGGGCTTTGAAACCTACCGCGCCATTTTAGGGCAGGATTACCCCGTTATCATGGCCATGCTAACATTAACAGCTGTACTAACCATTATCGGCCTGCTGGTGCAGGATATTCTCTACGCCCTTGCCGACCCACGCATAAGCTACAACCGCAAAAAATAAAATGGCTACCTACCAACATACCACCTTATGGCAACGGCTAAAGCGTAACCGCTTTGCTATGGCTGCTATGGTGTTTTTGGTTGCGTTGGTTACACTTGCCCTGCTTGCGCCTTTTATTGCCAGCCACAAGCCTTTATATGCGGTATACAAGGGGCAAACGTTTTACCCTGCCTTTACATCAAAAGTAAAATATACCGTTGTTGACCCTGCCACTAAGCAAACCGAGGATATTGACATTGAAGAGGCCGACTGGAAACAGATGAACCTCGAAAGCGCCGTTTGGCCACTTATCCCCTACTCGCCGGGCCGCAGCGATTTAATGAATGCCAACTATGTAAGCCCCAGCGGCGACCAATTATTCCGCACGGGCGATGGAAAAACCATTCCAATGCCATCCCGCTTCAAGCACCGCCTGGGCACCGGCGTGCGTGGCGATGATACGCTGGCAGGCCTGATACACGGCATCCGCATATCGCTAAGCGTGGGTATATTCGCTATGCTCATCGCTTCGTTTTTAGGGATATTGCTGGGCGCATTGGCTGGCTACTTTGGCGATACCGGTTTGCGCACCAGCCGTGCAGGCTTATGGGGCATGTATGTTAGTTTAATTCCCGCGTGGTTTTATGCGTTCTACATCCGCACCAATACTTTGGTTGATGCGTTGAACGGTTCTGTTTGGGGCTTTGCTTTGCAGCTGCTAATCAGCCTTGCATTATTTGCCGCTATTGTTGCCTTGTTTATGTGGGTATTCAGGTTTACTATTGGAAGGATTGGATTTTTTAAAAAGCAGGTAACCGTGCCTATTGATACCTGGGTGATGCGGGCTATTGAAACTATCATCTCCATACCCGGCATCATACTCATAATAGCCATTGCAGCCATTACACAAAAACTATTAGGGGTAATAATTGTGGTGATAGGCCTTACGGGGTGGACAGGCATTGCCCGCCTTATACGTGCCGAAATGCTCCGCATACGCGAGCTTGACTATATTGTAGCCGCGCAGGCCGCAGGTTTAAAACGCGTGGCCATTATCTTCCGCCATGCCTTGCCCAATGCTATACAACCTGCCTTGGTCAGCATGGTGTTTGGTGTGGCATCGGCTATACTTATCGAGTCAGGACTATCATTCTTAGGGGCTTTTCAGGTAAACTCCGTTACCTGGGGCAGTATGCTGGCCGAGGGCCGCAACAACTTTAGCGCATGGTGGTTAGTGGTATTCCCCGGCCTGGCAGTATTCCTTACCGTTACATCACTAAACCTGCTCGGCGAAGCCCTGCGGGACGAGATGGACGTGAAAGACAACTAAAAACGAAAAGTGAAAAACGAAAAATTATCCCCTCTTGAGAGGGGTGGCGCGGTAACGCCGCGACGGGGTGTGTATGTCGCTTGTTACCCACCCCACCTTCACTTCGTGACACCTCCTCCAGAGGAGGACAGCTACGCAAAAAAGCTAACGGGCGAACTCATCTAATTTACTAATTATCTTATTGATTATTTGTGGCTGGTTAACTGCACATCAGCAACATCGTAGTTTAAATCGCCGGCTTTGGCAAGCAGCTTTTTATACATTGTGGGGCTCATTTCTTTGGTGCGGCTTACCACCCAAAGCGATTGCATATCGGTACTGCCAATAAGCATGTTCTGGTATTTGCTGTCAACCGATAGTATTACAAACATATCGCCTTCTTCATCATCATTAAACATACCGCTACCCAAGTAGGTAAGGTTATTTTTCATTTTCACCTT
>JAIXUZ010000255.1 GCA_027483285.1 Bacteroidota bacterium | reverse complement strand
CGGTTGTCAGTTGCCGGTTCCCGGCAAAATTTTAGCTAACTTAATTTAAATACTGGCAACCGGGAACAGGGAACTGTGAACTTAGTTAAAAAACCGGCTATTCCACGTATCCTCGCTAAGGTCGCGGTAGGTAACCAGTCCGTATATAATGCTGCTTACAAATATAAACGACGTACTAAAAGCAAACAGGCCAATATAGCGTGCATACAGGGCGCCGATGTTATATTCCTCTACGCTAAAAAGCCCAGCAAAAGCACATACCAATGTTATTAATCCGGCAATGGCTACTGCGGTTACAGCCAGTGTTTTCTCGTTACGCATGGGGTAAACCATGGCTTGCTTGTAGGGTTTAAAATCATCGCCCCACTGGTGTAGCAGGTAGTATGTACCATCGCTAAGCTTAGCAAATAGCAAGGGATCAGAAAAGCGGTCCTGTAACTTAAAAAACTCGGCAGGCGCTACAATGTAGTATTGCTTTTTGTCGCCTTGGGCAAACTTGTTTTCAAACTGTGTAATGGCAGTAACCGCCGCGTATGGCAGGGAGCCTTTATACATTTCCGACGGTAAAAAACGCAGCCTGAAACGCAAGCAAATTTCTTTAATATGCTCCCTGCTGTATGCCTGGTTCATGTCAAATTGAAAGCCTACTTCAGCAGTGCCGAACGTAATGCCGCTATGGTTAGGGAACTTTTGCAATGCCTGCTCTTCAGCATTAGCCTGTTGGCTAAGCCAGGCGTTTACATCATCAATAAGCTGGTTGGGGGTTGGGTTGGCTTTGCTGATTTGCGCCAACTCATCTTTTAAGTTAACGGGACTAAAATTCATACTCATACTATTTTTAATATAACAATGCACTATAGCAATTGTTGCATCGTAAAGTTAAGAAAAAAATTACTTTATTTAACCAACCCCAAAAACTCATCTACAGCACTATCCAATAAACCCAAATCGCTTTTAAAGTCTGCAAAACCTTTGTAATTATCATATTCAGCCAGCAGGGTTTTTAAGTCAACATTGGCTTGAGTTGCGTAGGGTGCAAAGCCTTTTTGCTGATAAGTTTCAGCAAGGTATTCCTGCTCAGGTTGGCCGGGTGTAGGTATAAATGCCGCCTTAAGGCCCAATGCTGCCAAATCCATAATGGTAGAGTACCCCGAACGGCAAACAATATACTCAACCGCCAGCATAGCCTCTTGCATAGCATGGGCAGGCAGGTGGGCAACTTTATGCACATTAGGCGCTACCTCTACCCTATCCGTCCCTTCCTCGATTTTGCCAACCACCATAAGGGTTTTATAGGGCAGGTTTATAACTTGTTCCGTAAGCCTGTTTTCCAGCAGGGTGAGTTGCGGCTCGGGGCCGCTCATGGTTATCAGCACATCATACCCGCTAAAAGTACCTGTTCTTTCAACCTCAACACCAGCAAACCTCGATAATGGCCCAACATACCTTGCTGTACGCGGCAGCCCTTCAAAATGAGAAAGCTCACCCGTTAAGTTAGGCGCTCCGTCAAAATCGGGCACCCATATCCGGCTGAATTTGCGTGCGTATTTAAGATTCAACCCATTGGCAATGGGCTTTAACCAGGCAAACCCATCTGTCATGTGTAGGTCAAGCTGGTGCGCCAAAAACACGGTAGGTATGCGGCTATTGTAAAACCCAAAACGATTGTCGGCAATAACGCCACGTATGTTATGCTCCCAAATAAGCTGTTGCAAGCGGCGGTTTTCCTTCAGCGTCTCCCAATACATCTCGGGCCCTTTGCGCAGCAGGGTTACCGCCATATTCTCGTTTTCAGGGTATTCTATCTCGTAGTTTGGAAAATAAATATGTTCCAGTTTCGGAAATTCCTGCTTAAGCAAATAGTATGGCCGCTCTGACGAGGCTATAATTACCTTACAACCCTTACCTAACAGGCTGTTTATAATAGGTATACAACGTGTTGCATGGCCCAAACCCCAGTTTAAGGGGGCAACTAATATGGTGGGGGTTGGCTGCATTTTTTATTTGCCTGCATATACACTGCACCACTACAAAATTGCAGCCTGCCAATGCCTATACAGGGCACGAAAATAGCCCTATTGAATATATAATCTACCAATCCGGCTTGTTTTTCTATCTTTGCAGCCTTAAAAAATATATAGTTTGAGTGATATAGTAGCCATAGTAGGACGCCCAAATGTGGGTAAAAGCACCCTGTTTAACCGATTAACAGAGAGCCGCAAGGCCATTGTCGATTCGATTTCGGGCGTTACCCGCGACCGCCATTACGGTACTGCCGAGTGGAACGGGCGCGACTTTACTCTTATTGATACCGGTGGCTACATTATGGGCTCTGAAGATATTTTTGAGGGCGAAATTCGTAAACAGGTGCAAATAGCCGTTGACGAAGCTGATATACTGATTTTTGTGGTTGACTGCGAAGAAGGTATTACCCCTATGGATGAAGACGTTGCAAACGTTATCCGCCGTAGCAAAAAGCCTGTGCTGTTGGTTGTAAACAAAGTTGACAATAACGCACGTATTGCCCAAGCTGCCGAATTTTATGGCCTTGGACTTGGCGACCCATTCCCTCTTTCATCTATCAACGGTAGCGGTACAGGTGAACTTTGCGACGAGATTGTAAAAAACCTTAAGCCCGCCCCGCCTATTGAGTACGAAGATTTTGGTACTGATGATGATGGCAACCCTATTCCTAAAGAAAAAGAAGAGCTGCCTAAGTTTGCCATTGTTGGCAGGCCAAATGTCGGCAAATCGTCTATTATAAATGCCCTTATGGGTTTCGACCGCAATATTGTTACTGATATTGCAGGCACCACCCGCGACACTATCGACACTATTTACAATGCTTACGGGCATAATGTAATGTTGGTTGATACGGCCGGTTTACGCCGCAAGGCCAAGGTGCACGAAGATTTGGAGTTTTACAGCGTAATGCGTTCTGTTCGCGCTATTGAAGATTGCGATGTGTGTATCCTTATGATTGACGCAACGCAGGGTTTTGAAAGCCAGGACTTAAACATCCTTTGGCTGGCCCACCGCAATAACAAAGGCTTGGTGCTGCTGGTAAACAAGTGGGACCTTGTACCAAACAAAACCAGCAATACCCCTAAAGAATACGAAGCCGCCATTAAAAAGCTTACCGCTCCTTTTGTCGACTTCCCTGTAATCTTTACCTCTGCTACCGAAAAAACACGCATTTTAAAGGCTATAGAAACCGCGCAAGAGGTTTACAACAACAGGACTAAGCGCATTGCCACCCGCAAGCTTAACGATGCACTGCTGCCTATTATAGAGCATACCCCGCCACCTGCCAACAAAGGCAAGTACATCAAAATTAAATACATTACCCAAATGCCGTTGGCGTATCCGGCATTCGCCTTTTTCTGTAACCTTCCGCAGTATATCAAAGACCCGTACAAACGTTTCTTAGAAAACCAAATGCGCGAAAAGTTCGATTTTAAAGGTGTTCCCATCACTATCTTCTTCCGCAAAAAGTAGGTTTTACCCTTGTGCTTGTTTGTTTTAATGTAATTACTTATCTTTGGTAGATAAGCTAATACTATGAAAAAACTTTTTACGCTACTAAGTGCCTTATTAGTAATCACTTCAGCCAAAAGCCAACTGGTGGTAGACACTGCCGCAAACTGGCAGCAGCTTATCCCTACTATTTTGGGTGGCAACTGTGTGCAAATATCCAACGTAACATACAATGCAGGCCAGGGCACATCGGCCGCATATACCAACTTTCCCGGCTTTGGCGATGGTATTTTAATTACCACCGGCCAGGCTATAAACGCGCAGGGCATTAATGACAATACCAGCCTGGGCAATGACAATGCCTTAGGTGGCAACAGCCAGCTAAACCAATACCTTTTGCCCGGTACTTTTACGTACGATGCTACATGGCTAACTTTCAATTTTCAAACAGCCTATTCAGGTAACGTAACTGTCGATTATATTTTTGCTTCTGAAGAATTTCCTGAGTTTGTAAACGCTGGCTATAACGATATTTTTGGCTTTTTTATACAGTCAAACGGTGTACCCAGCCAAAATATTGCCCTTATTCCCGGTACACAAATACCTGTTTCTATTGACAATGTCAATTCTATTACCAATAGCAGCTTTTATGTAGATAACACTAACGGCACCGGCCTGCAATACGATGGCTATACTGTGCCACTTACTGCCCAGTTTTATGCCGACTCAGGCGTGGTGTACACCCTTACCATAGCCATTGGCGACGTTGGCGATGGTATTTTCGATTCAGGGGTATTTTTAAAAGCCAATGCATCAAACACCCAATCGCTAACAGGTAATGTAAACCACCTGGGCCAGCCCGCCCAAGGTGGCGTAGCCGAATTGTTTGGCTTTAATACAGACTCTACCGTTGCCCCGCTGATTGATGCACAACCTATTGTTAACGGCAGCTACACCTTTGCAAACGTTACATCTGGCGCATATAATTTACGTGTTACCCTCGATACTCTATTGCATCCCGGCACTTACCCTACCTATTTTGATAGTGTATACATGTGGAGCGATGCCACTATTATTTCGGCACCTTGCACTAACTACGATTTAGATATGCAGCTAATGGTGCTAAATAATGGCCTGGGCGATATTACCGGCACCATTGGCAACAGCGGCGAAATATTCAAAACATCAAAATCGGGTAGTATTCCATACGTAGGCGCACACGTTTATTTGGTAAGCCAAAGCGATAATAAAGTTTACGGTTTTGAACTAACCAATACTGAGGGTAAATTCCATTTTTCAGGTGTGCCAGATGGTACGTATAACATTATGGTTGATGCTCCCGGCCTGCTAATGGAGGCTATACGCAACGTAACCATTAGCCCAACAAACCGCGTGTTTACCAACCAAAGCTATATAGTTGGCGCCAACAAAATCATCATTTCTGAAAACCCGCTACCGGTTACAGAAAACCCTATTGTAGGTGGTGTACACGTTAGGCCAAACCCTACCAATGGTCAATTTACCACTAATTTTGCGCTTAATACCGGCGCCTATGTTACTGCCGATTTATTCAATGCTCTTGGCCAGCGCGTAATGGGTATTTACAGTGGCCAAATGCTACCCGGCATGCAACAAATAGAAGGTGATATAAGCGGCCTGCCCAATGGTGTTTTCTTCCTGCGTATGGCAACCAACAGTAATGATGTTGTGGTACGTAAGCTTGTTAAAACCTCGGCTAATTAAGCCTTAAGCCCAGCAATCACTTTATTTATTACGTCGGGCTCAAACCCTTTAGAATAAGCAAACCGCATTAACTTAGCCCTGGCCTTGGCCGGGGCTTCGCCTTTTACCTCTTTAGCCTTTTTCTCTATCAGTTTCTTTAGGGTCGATTGATAGTCGCTATCATTAATCTCACGCAGTGCTTTTTCAACCAGCTTTTTGTCAATGCCTTTAAAGTTAAGCTCGGCTTTAATTTTAAGCCTGCCCCATTTATTTAAATTGAATTTGCCCCGCACAAACGATGCGGCAAACCTGCCCTCATCAATATATTTCTCCTCTATAAGCTTCGCAATAATTTTCTGTTTCTGGACATCAGTAGCACCGAGTGTCCTCAGCTTATCTGTAACCTCAGCAACCGTGCGTTCCCTGTAGGCACAATAGGCCGCAGCCTTTTGCAACAACTCAGTATCAGTATGTAACGACATAGGTTTACTACAACGCCTTTATCTCGCCCATCACAAAATCGCCCAACTCTTTTACATAAGCCGGAGAAAAATCGAAACGGATGCCTGCCGCCTCATATAACTCAGGCAACGGGCGGGTGTAACCCATTGTTAATGCTGCCTTGTATTGCTCAAGCGTTTCAGCGGGGTTGGCTTTGTAGTTGCGCCAAATAGCTATTGCGCCTAGTTGGGCAATGCCATATTCTATATAGTAAAAGGGCACCTCATATAAATGCAATTGCTTCTGCCATTGGTTGGCAAGGCCGTCTTCATTACCTGTCCAATCTATAACACTGCTGCCAAACTCTGCACACAGGCTTAGCCAATACGCATCGCGCTGTTCATTTGTATGCGTGGGGTTCTCGTAAATCCAGTGTTGGTATTTATCTATCTGCGCTATCCATGGCAGGGCCGATATGGCTTTCTCCAACTGGTATTTCTTGGCACGTTTAAAATCATCAGGGTTGGGGAAGATGTTATCCCAATGCTCCATGCTTATCAATTCCATAGCCATAGAGGCTATCTCTGCTATCTCACTTGGTGTCGATTTAAAATCAACAAGCTCCAAATCTTTAGACAGGAACGAGTGGATGGCATGGCCGCCTTCATGCACAATAGTTACCAAATCGCGCATAGAGTTTGCCGAGTTCATAAAGATAAACGGCACATTGCTCTGATACAGCGGGTAGTTAAAGCCACCCGGCGCTTTCCCCTTCCGCGATTCTAAATCAAGGTTACCCATGCCTTTCATTGTTTGCAGGCACTCACCAAAAAACGGGTCAATAGTATTAAAGCAGTCAATTGCTTTATCTAATAATTCAGCTGTTGTATCGCTGGGTTTAAGAGGTGCTTTACCTTCGGTATCGGCATCCATATCCCAGGGCTTAAGGGTGGCATAGCCTAAGGCCTGTTTGCGGCTTTCATCAATAGCATCGCATACCGGTTTAATAAACTCCTTTACCGACTGGTGAAAATCCCTGCAATCATCAACCGTATAGTCAAAGCGGCCCATGGCATCAAACATATAATCTCGGTAATTGCTGTAGCCTGCATTTAAGGCTACTTTATGGCGCAGGGCAATAAGCTTATTAAACAGTTCATTTAACACATCCCTGTCTTGCAACCTGCGGGTTTTAATTCGTATATAAGCATCTTCGCGCTTATTACGGTCTGTGTCTTTAAAAAAGTTGGCTGCTTGTGGCATGGTATACTCCTTGCCATCAATCTCAATAGTCATGCTGCCGGTAATCACGCCATACTCATGCTGCGTAGTTTCAATCTCGGTATACAGCGGTATATTCTCTTCCCTAAACAGCTCCAGTTGCTTCTTTACCCCACGCACCAACACCTCGTATTTAAAGGTATCCAGTTGCTCCAAATAGGGCGATGCTATCAGCTTTTGGTTAAGCTTATCATCAAACGGTGCAACTTGTGGCTGTATTTCTGTTATGTAGAATTGAAAACTCTCTGCCAGTGCTTTATCTTCTGTATTGCAGTTGGTTTTTATGTATCGCCAACCCATGTCTTCTTCCAAAAAAGCCTCTAATGCACTGCGGTCGGCAAGCCATTGTTCCAATTCGGTTACTGATTTTATATCACGCTCCGCTAAGTTTTTATAATAGGGGGCTACTATATCCCAACCTGTAATTTCAAGGTTGGCAGGTAAAAAGGGTTGGGTTGTTATTGCTGTGTTGTTCATTTCTATGATAAAGCTGCTTGCAAATTAAACATTAGTAGCAATACGCTGCTTGCGCTTTGCCAAATATTCTTCCATTTCGTTTAGTGATAGACAATTGAAGGTTTGACTAGGTTGCAAATAGCCTTTGCGCGCAGCGCAAACTCCAAAGTAAGTATCGTGGTAGCCCTCTTTAGCATGCGCATCGGGGTTAATGGATATCATTACCCCTTTATCAGTGGCATATTTTATCCAGCGCCAGTCCATATCTAAGCGATAGGGGTTAGCATTAATTTCTATCACCACCCCGTTTTTAGCGCAGGCATCAATAATAGCCTCGTGGTTTACCGGGTAGCCCGGGCGCGATAGCAGTAGCCTTCCTGTTAAGTGGCCCAATATAGTAGTGTGGGGGTTTTCAATAGCCTTGATAATACGAGCTGTTGCCTGCTCCTCAATCATTTTAAAGCCCTGGTGGATAGATGCCACCACAAAGTCGAATGTATTCAACACCTCCTCGCTATAATCCAGCGAACCATCGCCTAACACATCCGACTCTATCCCCTTTAGTATTTTAAAAGGAGCCAGTTCTATATTCAGCTTATCAATCTCTGCATGCTGCTCTGCTACTTTATCAGGTTTTAAGCCACCCGCATATACTGCCGTCTGCGAGTGGTCGCAAATGCCAAGGTATTCCCAACCCTGTTCTTTACAATACAAAGCCATTTCGCGCAGGGTGTGCAGCCCATCGCTATAGGTGCTATGGTTATGCAACATCCCTTTTATGTCTTCATATTCTATCAACCCTTCTGATATTTCTTTAGTAGCGGCCAGTTCTACCTCATCCCTACCCTCTCGCAATTCAGGTACTATATAGTTAAGCCCACGGCTTTCATAAATCTCTTCTTCCGTCTCAACGGTTTCTTCACCTGCATACCCCACCAATTGTATATGCAGGGCACTGCCTGTAGTTTCCCACCAGCGGTAGGTAAACTCCTCAGCCTGGGCTAAATGTATTTTACACTTATAGGTACTGTTCAACCTGAATGTAATTACATCAAATACCTCCACTTGGCTGGTACCTTCTGTAGCATTCAATAGTGTTACTAATACAACAGCAGCAGTATCTTCAGCTATCCATTCTATTTCATCCACTACTTCCATCTTACGCCGAACCTCGCCGGTAATCTCAACCCTACGTCCATCCAATGCAATGCTAAAGGCATCTAAAAACGTGTTAGCAATAGCCTCTGCCTTATAATAATGTAACCTACCCAAGTTTGCCAGCTTAAACTCTATCGCCTTAACAACCTCTGTCTGTGTTTTTTCTCCAAAGCCTTTTAGCTTGGCTAAACGGTTTTCATGGCATGCATATAATAGTTCACCTACACTTTCAATCTCCAACTCCTGCCATATAAGCCTTACCTTTTTAGCGCCTATACCTTTTATGCTTAGCATTTCTACCACGCCTGCAGGCACCTGTTCCAGCAATGCATCCATCTCGGCCATACTACCGCTTTCCTTAAGCTCACGTATTTTGGCCAGTATACCCGCACCAATACCTTGTATGCTGCTTATCTCTTCATCGGGTAAAGAAAATATATCGGCCGGCCACTTACTTAGTTTAAATGCCGCGCTTTGGTACGACTTTGCCTTAAAATCATTCCCGCCCGTTAAATCTATCAGGTCGGCAAGCAATTTAAACCTGCCTGCCAGTTCTTTATTATCCATAACTATATATAGTCCTTATATAAAAATAGGGTTATTTGGTATCACAGATGAATTACCCTGCAAAAATGCGCATAAATACGGTGTTTTTTAAGCCTCGTTTATTCACAAAACTGACTTATAGCCAATACCAACACAAAACACCAATGTAAGGATTACCCCCCTAGTTTGAAACTTAACCTAGTTGCACAATCTTATTTTTGGGGTATGCCTTACATCAAACCATGTAAGGTTTGTTTTTTTCAGAATTTTACAGAAGCCCTGATTTTAAAAGGGTTTAGATATTTTAGAACAATGTGTGTTTTGCGCAAAAGCGCTGTTTTCCTTACGCTGGTAGTGTTGCACATGCAACTTGCAATGCATACCAAATTTGCGCTCCTATCTTTGCTATCAAGTTTTAACCCTTAACCCAATTAAGTTATGAAACCCAACCCATACCAGGCTATGAAATGCCTTGTTGTATTCACTTTGTTAGCAACAAGCATAACCACCCAAGCACAAAAAACAGAAATTAGCATCTCGCAACAGGTACCCCAGGTTATTACTGCCGGAGAAACCTTTGATGTTACGCTAACCATTAACAAAGACAATCTTGAAAGCTTTGCGCGTTTGCAACAAAACTTGCCACGCGGTTTTTCGGCCAAACTGAAAAACGGCAAAGATTACCATGCTTTTGTTAAAGACGGGAAAGCTAAATTATTGTGGCTATCCCTGCCAAAAGACAAACAATTCACAGTTACTTATCAGGTAAAAGTAAACCGCAAAGCCGAAGGCGATTATGTTCTTGGTGGTGAGTTTAACTACATCCAAAATGATAAAAAGCAATTTGCTGTGGTGCAACCGGCTACCATTAAGGTATTGCCTAGCGCCCTGGCCGCCCTCGATGAAGAAGAGGACGAAAAAGGTACGCCAGTTGGTGGTTCGACGGCGTATGAAGAAAACATCTTCGATAAATAGCAGATGTTGATTGGTTGGTTGGAAAAAGGGGTCGGCACCAGGTGCCGGCCTTTTTTCTTTTACGCCTATTCCAACCTATTTGCTTATTTTTGTTAGGCTTTATAAACCCGTGCAAAAACGCGTATCCATATCCATTGTCTTTTTGTTGTTTCTTATAAACGGCATTTGCGCCCAAAAAGAAACCACTGCCGATAATATTGGCCTGGTATACCGTAAAGAATTTACCATTGGCCCACTTATACATACCGGTGGCTTTGGTGCTATGTATCGCACTGGCAAATACATTGATGGGTTTAAGCGCCGCTTTTGGGAGTTTAAAATCTATAACATTAAGCATGCTAAAGAAGCCCGCACCATCAATCCTTATTACGAAAACTCGCGCGGGTTTATCCTTGGCAAGGTTAACTCCCTTACCAACCTCTCTACCTCTAAAACCTGGCAGCGCACCATTTACTCTAAAGGCGACAGGGGTGGTGTTGAAATACGCTACCACTATACCACCGGCGTAAACGTGGGGCTATATAAACCCGTTTACCTTAGGGTTATTAATACCGGCGCCGATAGTATTGTTACCGAAAAATACGACCCTGCCAAGCACCAAACCATAAACATTTTGGGCCGTGGCGGGTTATTTTCAGGCATTAATGAAATTAAGCCCCGCCCAGGCATACACCTGGCTACAGGCATGAGCTTTGAATTTGCCCAAACCGATAATAAAGTATATGCAGTTGAACTGGGCGCGCAATTTGATATTTTTGCATTTTCAGAGCCTATTATGGCAAACTACCGCAACAGGCCTTATTTTTTAAATTTTTACCTGGCTTTTTTATACGGTAAAAAGAAGAATTGATACAATGAGCGATATATTAACACACACAGATACTACCACCGTAAACCCACGTCCGCGTAAGCCAGAATGGCTCAGGGTAAAGCTACCCACCGGAGAGGAATATGCCAAAGTGCGCAATATTGTAGATACGCACAAGCTACACACCATTTGCCAAAGTGGCAACTGCCCTAACATGGGCGAGTGCTGGGGCGCAGGTACCGCAACGTTTATGATATTGGGTAACATCTGTACCCGGTCGTGCAAATTTTGCGCGGTGGCTACAGGCCGCCCGCTGCCTGCCGATTGGGATGAACCCGCCCGTGTTGCCAACTCGGTTAAGCTGATGAATATTAAGCATTGCGTAATAACATCGGTAGACCGTGACGACCTTAAAGACGGAGGTTCTATTATTTGGGTAGAAACGATTAAAGCTATTCGTGCTGAAAGCCCTACCACCACAATGGAAACCCTTATTCCTGACTTTCAGGGTCAGTGGGATAACCTGCAAAATATAATTGACATTGCCCCTGAAATAGTATCGCACAACGTAGAAACCGTGCGCCGTTTAACCCGCCAGGTGCGTGTACAGGCCAAATACGACCGTTCTTTGGAGGTTCTTCGTCGCTTAAAAGAGGGCGGTATGAAAACCAAAAGCGGCATTATGCTTGGCCTTGGCGAAACCGAAGAGGAGATTTTTGAAACTATGGACGATTTACGTGCCGTAGGACTTGATATTTTAACCATTGGCCAGTATTTACAGCCTACACCTAAGCACCTGCCCGTTCAGGCATTCATCCACCCCGATAAGTTTAAACTGTACAAAGAAGTTGGCCTGGAAAAAGGCTTCCGCTATGTAGAGAGTGGCGCCTTGGTACGCTCATCGTACCATGCGGAGAAGCATTTGTTTTAGCTAATAACATATCACTTGCCAAATCTTCTACAAACAGTTAACAGGCATTTAGGTAACGAAACGTTTTTATTGCAATTAAACTGCAACAAAGACGAAGCTAAAACTATGCTATCTGCCCTCTTTAAACGTAACAAAGGGTTCCGCTCGTTTAGGCCAAACCTGACAGGCAGGTTTACCGGTGAATATACGTTTAGGGCACACCCAAAATATCAGGTTTTGATGACCCGGAATTCCAATGCCATGGCTGTAGAAATTAGTGGAGAGATTATAGCTAATGGAGAACACTCAACCATTAAAGTTATTTTGGAGCCCAACTATGTATTGCGGTTCACACCTATTGTTACATTTTTTACCG
>JAIXUZ010000013.1 GCA_027483285.1 Bacteroidota bacterium | reverse complement strand
TTCCAATTAGCGGGTACATGAAATACAAACCTACGCCTGTGCGAGTGTGCAGGAAAGTATTCTATCTCCTTAAAGTTGTCAATGGTTGATGATACTCCTTTAAATCCAAATACATCGCCTTTGTGTGCCATTGTTCCATCGTCAAGCCTCCAACCATCATCGTGCATAGTGCAGGTTTGGCCTATGCCACAGTAAATATCTTTAGGCGATATAAGCCCTGAGGTAAAAATGCTCTTGTATTTAATTGCATCGTCAGTTAAATAAAGCCTAAAGGTATCGCAAATAATAGCTGTTGAACCCTTAACTGTATCAGTAGTAACGGTCTGCGTGTTTTTGGGATAAACCCTGGCGTTGGGCCAGTAGTTATAATAAAATGCATCTTTAAGTTTTGCAGAACGTTGCCGCCAATACTTTTTCTCGTTAAAGTCAGAGTCATCATCTGCTGTATTGGTTTTGCAAGCTTGCAGGGCAATTAATACCAATAAAATCAGGCAACAATTTCTCACAGCATTCATTGTATACAGATGCTTAACGTAGTAGGCTTGCATAAATTGTATGGTAGTTACCTACCCAACACCTTTCCAATCCAAGGCAGGCGGTTTTCGGCCATACGGTCCATTTCGGCCTGCATTTGGCCTAATAGTTCTTCGTTAAGCTTGGCTAACACCTCAGGATTGCGTGCATCTTCTGGTTTATAGTCAAGCGTTTTGGTAAACGGTGGGAGCACACTCACCGTAATTTGCGCAGGCAGCGGAATAGCCGGCAATGTAAAAGGTAATACGTTTAGGCGAAACTTCTTTTTCCAGCCCAACAGTTCGGCTACTTCGGCACCATCATACCAAGATAAAACAGCCTCGTGGCCACCTATAGAAACTACGGGTAAAATAGGCACACCTGCCTCAATAGCCAGTGTTATATAGCCTTTGTGGTTATAAAAATCAACAGTATAACGCTCTTTAAAAGGCTTGCAGGTTTCGCGGTCGCCACCGGGATATACCATTATAGAGTAGCCGTGGCTAAGTGCCTCAATAGCATTTTTATACTCGCCGCGTATCATACCGGTGCGCACAAAAGGCGAATTAATTTTCTCCTGGATATCAACGGCAAACGAGTGGGTAAGCCCTAGCATGTTTGGCTGTTCGGGCGTTTTTTCCATAATGTACTTCCCCGACCATAAAAAGGTTTCGGGAGTATAATAGGCGCCACCGTGGTTGCCAACACCCAAAAAGTTGCGGTTGGGAATATTGTCAAAGCCTTTGTACTCGGCCCTAAAGTATTTCTCCAGTTTAGGCAATATGTTTTTTGCCAATGTGTGAGCTAACTCAGGGTCGTATGTTTTTAAGAATTCCGGCTGGTTTTCCATTAGGTGGTTTTTTTGCAAAGGTAGCTAATAACTCTCCCGCGACAATACCCTTTATCACGATAGCAACTTTACAACGGTCGCGCCCCCTCTCTTAATTTTAAGAGAGGGGGATGGGGGGAGAGTTTAAAAAGAATTCCCTTTATTTGTTATTATGTACACACTAAGCAATTATAGGTTTGAAAACTGGGCGCGCAACGTGCGTTCAAAGCCGCATACCTATTTTTTGCCTGATAATACGGATGATGTCCAGGCCATAGTAAAGCGCGCAATTGCCGAAGGTCGAAAGGTGAGAGTAGTTGGAGCGGGGCACTCGTGGAGCGCTGTTGCTGCTACCGATGATTTTATGGTGAGCCTGGATAAGCTGAACAGCATAGCGCATGCAGATAAGGAAACGTTGCAGGTAACTGTGCAGGGCGGTATAAGGCTGAAACACCTCCACAGGCTGCTGTACCAAATGGGGTTGGCTATGCAAAATATAGGGTCTATATCAGAGCAGTCAATAGCAGGGGCTATATCGACGGGAACGCATGGCACGGGGTTGGATTTCGGCATATTAGCATCGCAGGTGGTGGCGCTAAAGCTTGTAAACGGGGTAGGGGAGTTGGTAGAACTGAAAGCGGGCGATGCCGATTTTAACGCCGCAGCCGTTTCGTTGGGCTGCATGGGTATTATTACCGAGGTTACCTTGCAGTGTATGGACTTGTACCATGTAGAAGAGGTGGCAACGCCTGTGCTGTTTGAAGATATGACAAGCAACCTGCTTACGTGGGCAAAGGGGGCACAACACCCCAAGGTGTGGTGGTTTCCGCATACTAAGCACGCCATGCTGTATAGCTACACCAAGGTGAGCGACGGCATACGCGATACCTTTGCCAAGCAGTATATTGACGATGGGGTGGTGTCTAAGTTGCTCTTCAGGGGCTTTTTAAGCATGGGGCATATAAGCCATGGGTTTAGGCCGCTGGTAAATCGTGTTATCGGCACTATATTTTTAAAGAAGATAAGCAGGGTAAACCTGAACTATAAGGTGCTGAATGTGCCTATGCCGCCCCGCCACCGCGAGGCGGAGTATGCCTTTCCGCTGGATAAAGCACCCGAGGTATTGAACAGGCTACATACCCTCATCAACACCCAAAAGCTAAAAATGAACTTTGTGCTGGAGGTGCGTTTTACCAAGGCCGATGAGTTCCTGCTTAGTGCCTGCAACGGGCAAGATAGCTGCTATATTGGTTTTTACTATGCAGGCGAAAAGAACTGGAACAGCTACCTAAAACTGTTTGAGGAGATTGCTATGGAATACAGCGCCCGCCCGCATTTGGGCAAGGAGTTTACGGTTGATGCAGCGTACCTGCACACGGTAATGCCGGGTATAAAGCAGTTTAATGCCCTGCGCCAAACCTACGACCCGCATGGGGTTTTTGAGAATGGGTTTACACAACAGCTATTTTAACTAACCTCATAAAAAAGCCCCCGATTGCTCAGGGGCTTTTCAATATTCTAAGCCCTCCCTTTAAGGGGAGGGTTGGGAGGGGGCATTACTTTTTCTTAGGCTTGTTGTTTGGCTGCTCAGGTAGTTTTACACCACGTTGCTTAGCCATATCTTCCAGACGTTGCTGGAATTTAGATTTCTTATCGGCCGTTGGTTTTTTACGGTTCTCCTGTATTTTGGCATGCAAAGCAGCCTCGTTTACCGTGCGGCGTAAACCTTCCTGTATCACTATAGACATCATGGTAGAGATGAAGTAGTAGTAGCTTAAGCCTGCAGGGTAGCTGTTAAGCACACCCAAAAAGATGATAGGCATTAAATACATCATCCATTTTAGCTGGGCAAACTGTTGGTCTTGTGCCTGGTATTTGCTGTTTACCCAGGTAAACAATAGCGTAGAAGCCGTCATTAACAAAGTAAACAAACTTACGTGGTTGCCATAGAATGGTATGCTGAATGGCAGCGTAGCTATCGAATCGTAAGTAGAAAGGTCGTTAGCCCAAAGGAAGCTTTGCTGGCGAAGCTCAATAGCCGATGGGAAAAAGCTGAACAATGCCAGTAATATTGGCAACTGCAATAGCTGCGGTAAACACCCGCCCATAGGACTAACCCCGGCCTTTTTGTAAATAGCCATGGTGGCCTGTTGCTTAGCTAAGGCATCATCTTTTGGTATTTTAGCGGTAGCCGCTTCAATATCAGGCTTCAGAATCCTCATTTTAGCGGTTGATAGGTACGCCTTGTAGGTAAGGGGCAATATCAACAGCTTTAAAAATAAGGTCAATAGTAAAATAACAATACCGTAGTTTAGGTTGAAGCTATCTAAAAACTGGAATACCGGGATTACCAGGTATTTGTTTACCCATGTAAACAGGCCAATGCTGCCCAACGGTATCTGGTCTTCCATATCAAGGCCATACTGCTTAAGTATGTTGTAGCGGTTAGGGCCAAAGAAGTATTTCATGCCATAGCTTTCAGTAGGCTTGTGGCCGTATGGAAGGCTAAGGGTAGCGGTATTGGTTTTTATGTGTACCTGGTCGCTGTCGGGGTAAGTTTTTACTGTTAAGTCCAGCGGTTTTTCAAAGGCTGTATTGGCAATAAGCGTAGAGCTGAAAAACTGTTGTTTAAACGATATCCACTTTACCTTTGCTTCTGCGCTCACTTTATCGTCGCTGGTTAGCGACAGATTGTCTACATCATCATCAGCATATTTATAGTATACGCTGCTTTGCTTGCGCTCGGTATCGCCTAGGCGTTCCTGGCGGGTAAGGGTGCTGGCCCATTCAAAGGTTAGGTTGCCTTGTTTGTCATCAACCACCGTATCCATGCCCACCACGTTTATGTTAAAGCCCAATAGGTAGTCGTCGCCTTTTAGCGAGTATACATACTCAATATAGGCACCGCCGGCGGTGTTTAGGCGCAGGGTAACAGAGTCTTTATTAGCACCTGTTACG
>JAIXUZ010000028.1 GCA_027483285.1 Bacteroidota bacterium | reverse complement strand
GACTTCCCCGCCCGCGAAACGGTTGAGGTAGCCCGCCTGCCCAAAGATGCCCATGTAGAAATTAGTGTGGTAGCTGCGCGTTAGTCCGTTAGAAAATCCTCAATAGGCCCGCCAAACCGTTCGTCAAATATAGTTTTCGCTTCGGCAGCCGGAAAGTATCCAAACCGTGTTTGCCATGCCGTACCCTGCCAACTGGTGTTTGGCTGTTTAGTATTTTCTTTGGCTTTGGCAGCGCTCAGCAGCTGTATTTTTAACAGCACCTCCCATTTATCATCGTTCAGGGTGTTTTTTACATAGCCATTTGCATCAGCATTGGCAACATTAGCAGCGGTAGCCCAAAGCGGTTTGCCTTGTACAATAATCCAATTGTTAATTGCAGCCATAGCTTCTTCGCTTATAGTACCCTCCTGCGACTTTACATAGATAGGCTGCGTGTTTGGAATAAGCCTGTCTGTAATTTCTGTGTACTTTCTATAAAATATAATCAGTTCATCGCTGGTGGCTACGTTAAACCAGTTGACCAGTTTGCCGGGTACTTTCTGGTTATAATCAACCCAATCCCAAAACCAATCCTCTGTTTTATCGATGGTGTTAGAAAAGTAGTTATCTCCTGCTACGGCATCGGGGGCCATACGGTCCCAATACCTGAACAGCAACACCACCGGCACAGCCGATAGGGTAAATTCTGTCATAGTAGGCCTGTAGCTATCTACCCCAAAAAATAAGGGGGCTATAAATGAAATTACAATAACCCCTATGTATAGGATTAATCCTTTTCGGTTAAAGTTGTATAAACTGTATGCCGCAACTATGGCAACAGCGCTTATGGCAATAATAAACAGTTGAAGGCCCGCACCGCCCTGGGTAATAACATCAAATCCATCGGAAGTAGCTTTATTACCTAACAGGAACCAAATGGAGGTAGCTGTTTTGGCAATGGCTTTTAAAACAATATAGCCGCATATAATAAGCAGAAGTTTGGGCTTATCGTCTACAGCCTTATATGCACTTTTGTTTTCCATTATTTAAGCAAACGCAACAAGGCAATCTCCATCAGCAAAAAGAACAGGGCTGCGAATATAAACCAGCGCCATAGTTGTGTGCCTTCGGCTACATCGGCCAACGATTTAGAAACACCTTTCTTCATTACATCCAGCACCGTAAAGTTTTCTAAACGGTTTTTATCAAAGCCTTCGGTAATCTCATCGGGGGTAATAGTTTTCAGGTCGCTCTCCAGCCTGTTGTAGTTTACGGCAATAGGCATAAGGGTATCGCTGCCTGCCATAAGCATATAGTTGCCGGCCTCTTTGGCCTGGTTGCCCATATCTATAGCCGTGCCGTAGCCGCTGCTGCGGTGGGTGGGTATAAACTCTATTTTACCGCCAATTTCTTTCACCTTAAATACATCGTCGGAGCCAATGGTAACGTTGCCAGCCTGCACTGTATTTTCGTTACCCGCCATATAGTAGAGTGGGGCAGTAGTACCGCTGTACAAGGCTATTTTGTATAGTGTAGGAACAAACAACGCGTGCTTGGGGAAGTTGGTAGCCGCGGCATCCAGCGGCGACCCGCAAAGGTAAAGCTGGCCTGTGCCGGCTTTAAAGCGGCTTAAAAAGCTTTGCCCGTTGGCAAACTTCATCAACGGTTCTTCTGATGCTAATGCCCTGCTAAAACCGTAGTGTTTAAAGGCTACAGGCAGGTCTATATTATTAGGTGTCTTCTCAAAAATATCTTTGTAAATGGCATCCTGCATTGCTAAGGTTGTAACCTTGCTGCGGGTGGTATCAAACCCTTCAAACCATGCACAGTTAAGCGATTGCAGCAATGTTTTATAACTACCCATATCGCCGGCTAATGGGGGGAATATCATAACGTTTCCACCTGCATCGGTATACTTTTTCAGTTCTTGTTGTAGGCCTGATGATATACTCTTAACCCCGTTTAATACAATAAGCGGGTGCGAAGCAAAGGAAGCATAATCAATCTGCCCTTCGGGCATGTTGGTTAGCTTGGTGTAAACATCGTTACCATACAGCGAGTTTAAGTAGGGGCTTTCGCCGCCGCCGTTTATGGCCAGTACATTCAGGTTATTGGCTATGGCGTAAGAGAAGTAGAACTTATCATCGTAGGTTATAGGGTGGTCAGTCAGTTGCAATTCGGCAAACTGCAAGCCGGGTTGTTGTATGGTGTATGATAGTTTAAACTCTGCTTTTTGGCCCGCCTTAACACTTACTGATGTGGGCGACTTTTGCACCTTATTTATGAAAAGCTTCAATGGCACATTATCAACATCGGTAACGCCTGTGTTGGTAATGCGTATGTTCAGTTCTTCGGGCTGGTTTAGCTTGCGGTAAGGGGTGGCAAACCAAACACTATCAACATATAGGTTATTCGCCTCGTTAGCTTTTAGCGGAATAGCCGCCATGCTAATGGAGGTATCATTCTTCAACACCTCAGGGTCGAAGGTTGATTTTTGAAAGTCGGAAATAACAAAGGCCTGCTTGTTGGGCTGTGGCTCGGCATTTAAAAAGTCACGCTGGCGAGAGAATACCTCTGACAGCTTGCGGAAAGCCGGTGAATAATCAACATCCTTCAATAGGTCTAGAAACTCATCGCGGGTTAACAGGCGCTGGTGGCGGCCCTCAAAGTCGTTCGTCAGTAGTTGGAACTTATCTGATGGCTTGTATTGCTTAACCAGTTCTTCGGCGGTAGCCTTGGCTTTGTCTAACAGGCTGCCTTCAGTCCCTACGGCTTGCATGCTGTAAGAGTTGTCTATGTAAATAGAAACAGCTTTATCACCTTGCTTAACCTTGCTGCCCGGTGCGGGAATAACAGGCCTTGCAAAGGCAAATACTAATGCTGATATGGCCAGTATGCGTGCAGCTAATACCAATAAATGCTTAAGGCGGCGGCTTTGCTTGGTCTCTGTTTCTACCTGCTTAAGAAAGCGCAGGCTTGAGAAATAGACAGTTTTATACCGCCTGAAATTGAACAGGTGGATGGCAATGGGTATTGAAATGGCTGCCAGGGCCCAAAGAAATGCGGGGTATATAAATGTCATTAGCTTGCAAATATAGCAATTGAGCCTTAATGCATAATGCATAATGCAAAATGCAGAACTAATCAGTAACGCTAACGGGTAGAAAGTATTGTTTTAGAAATATTTACTGGTAACCTGCAACAGGGAACAGGCAACTAAGGTGCAGTTATCAGTGCCTTCAAATCATCCAGCGTATTAGCATCTTCCACTTTCTTGTCCTGTCTCCAGCGAAGTATACGCGGAAAGCGGACCGCAATGCCGCTTTTATGGCGGGTAGATATATTGATGCCCTCAAAACCTAACTCAAACACAAGGGTAGGGGTAACGCTGCGTACGGGTCCAAACTTTTCTTTGGTGGTCTTTTTTACAATGGCATCTACTGCTTCAATCTCCTTATCCGTTAATCCTGAATAGGCCTTAGCAAAAGGAACTAATAAATCGCCTTGCCATAGGGCAAAGGTATAATCGGTGTAGAGATTGGCGCGGCGGCCATGGCCTGCCTGAGCGTAGATAAGCACGGCATCAATACTATAGGGGTCTACTTTCCATTTCCACCAATGGCCTTTTTTGCGGCCTACCTCATAGGTACTGCTTTTCTTTTTCAGCATAAGCCCCTCGCTTTGCAGGCTGCGCGATAGCTTGCGCTTCTCGCCCAGCTCTGCCCAACTGCTAAACTCTACGGTGGGCGATTGTACAAAGTTGGGGTGGTTTACCTGTTTAAGCAGTGCTTCTAAAATAGCCCTGCGTTCGGCTAAGGGTTTCTCGCGGATGTCTTTCCCCTCAAACTCAACAATATCATACCCAAAGAAAGCCGCAGGCGCATCGGCCAAAATTTTCTTCGTCAGGTTTTTGCGGCCTATGCGCGTTTGCAACACGTTAAAGCTCATTATCTGCCCATCTTTGTAGGGCATAATCTCGCCATCAAGCACTACACCGTCGGGCAGCTTGTCTTGTAGTTCCTGTAGTTCGGGGAATTTATCCGTTACCAGTTCCTCGCCGCGGCTCCATACAAAAAACTGCCCGTTACGTTTTATTATCTGCCCCCGTATGCCGTCCCATTTCCATTCAGCTTGCCATTCATCAGGTTGTCCAAGGCTCTCCAACGGCACATCAATTTGATAAGCCAGACAAAAAGGGTAGGGGTGGGACAGGTTATCATCTTGCCGCTCTTCCAACACCAATTGCTCAAAGGTGGTAGTGTCGGGTGTCCACTTTCCCATAAGGCGGTGGGCAATAACGTTTTGGGTAATGCCTGTAAAGCCTGTTATGGCCCTGCCTACTAAGGTTTGCGATATACCTATACGGAAGCCGCCTGTTATCAGTTTATTAAAGGCAAAGCGCTCAGGCTGGTTTAGTAATGTCCAGGCATCTATAATCTTATCCCGGGCTACTTCTTCATCCTGCTTTTCTAACCCACGAATGTAGTTTACCCAATAGCTCAATGTTTCGTTATGCTGTGTTTCTTTGGGCGGAGGTAAAATAAGGGTAATGGTTTCGGCAAGGTCGCCTACAATGCTGTAGCTTTCTTCAAACAACCAAAAATCAATATTGGCAAACTGGCAAGCCCATTCTTTTAGCTTGGTAGTGCCAACGGTGCGTTTGGGCCTGCGGCCCGATAACAGTGCCAATGCCCATAGCCTGTCGCCATCAGGCGCGTTTTGCATATAGGTCGATAGCAAGGCCACTTTTTCGTTGGTCTTGTTGGTTTCATCCAAATCGGCATATAGCTGGGCAAAATTTTTCATTACCCTAAAAAACAGTTTTAGTAATGAATAGTTCAGGAGTTAACATGACCAGCATCATTTTATTCATGCTCAAAAGTAAGTATGTTTACCTTATATTCAGGACTATATACTATCGCTATTGGAGCATATTACGTTTTATGTATTATTATTTCTTGCCGAAGTGCTGGGTACCCTTGGTGGTTTTGGCTCTTCCATATTGCTTGTGCCCATTATTACGTACTATTTCGGTTTTCAACAGGCGCTTTTGTTTACGGCAGCTATACATGTGGTAAGCAATTTATGGAAGGTGGTATTATTTCGGAAGGGACTGCTAAAGCAACTACTTATAAACTTTGGAATACCCAGCATAATAGCGGTTGTTGTTGGTGCTTTGTTATCGGGCTTTTTGGCTGATTATATTGCAGAGGGGGTGTTAGGTGTCTTCTTAAGCGGGCTGTCCTTATTCCTATTGCTGAAGCCTAATTTGGTAGTGAAACCCACGCGCACCAATGCGGCTGTGGGTGGAGGTATATCAGGCTTTGTGGCGGGCTTTTTAGGCACGGGCGGGGCTATCCGCGGGTTGTTCTTATCGGCCTACGATTTAAACGTGAGCGCCTTTATAGCCACATCGGCATTTATTGATTTAGGTGTTGATGCCAGCCGCTTTGTGGTATACGTTATTCAAAAACCAATGATAGACGGGGCTTTAGGTTATATAATACCGGTTATCGTATTGTCGCTGGCGGGTAATATTATTGGCAAATGGCTGGTAGACAGGGTAAACAAGAAAACCTTCCGCTACATTGTGCTAGGGCTGGTTTTTATAATTGGCATAGTAAGCATAGTTAAGTTTTTTCAGGGGTTTCCTCAATAACTTCAGGCGCTTCATTTTCTTCTCCATACAAGGTTTTAACCTCATGCGCATCGTAGCCTTGCTCTCGCAGCCATTTTGAGAAGACAGACGTATAGCCGTGGGTTATGTACACACTTTCGCAGCCCGTGGCTTTAATGGCGCCTATCAGCCCTGTCCAGTCGGCGTGGTCAGATAGTACAAAACCCCTGTCGGCAGCCTGCCAGCGTTTAGCGCCCCGCAGGTTCATCCACCCCGATGCTACAGCGGTAGAGTAGGGTTTAAACTTATTTGCCCAGGGGGTATTAAAGGCAGAGCCGGGAGCAACTACCAAGGCGCCTGCAAAATCTTTTTTATTATGCTCGGCAGTGGCTTTGGTTGTGGGGGGCAGGGCAATACCTTCGGCACGGTAAATCTCGTTAATAGGCTCTACCGCACCGTGGGTATAAATGGGGCCTATAGAACTATCAACATTGGCAATAACCCGTTGGGCTTTACCCAGTGAGTAGGCCGATATAAGGCTAACCTTACCGTCTTCTTTATTCTTATTCCACCAACGGTTTATATCATCAAATATTTCCACCTGCGGTTTCCAGTTAAACACGGGCATACCAAAGGTAGACTCGCTGATAAAGGCATGGCATTTTACGGGTTCAAACTCTCCGCTAATGCCATCATTAGCTACTTTATAATCACCCGAAAAAACCCACACGCGGCCTTTATGCTCTACCCGCACCTGCGATGAACCCAGCACATGGCCCGCAGGGTGCAGCGAAAATTTAACCCCATTGATAGTAAATACTTCGGCAAACTCCACCGACGATACATTGATATCAGCACCCAGCCTATGCTTAAGTATGGCTACATTTTGGCGGTGCGTCATATACCATTTGTGCCCATAGCGGGCATGGTCGCTGTGGCCGTGGGTAATAATGGCTTTGTCTACCGCGCGCCAGGGGTCTATGTACACCTTAGCTTCGGGTACATACAATCCTACATCGGTAAATTCTAT
>JAIXUZ010000124.1 GCA_027483285.1 Bacteroidota bacterium | reverse complement strand
TTGCCCGAAAAGCGTAAGCCACCTGCAAAATTGGCCGTGCGGTTATATACCGATGTATCGGCACCCGGGTAGCTGTATGTTGAATTGAAGGCAGACGGGCCAACATAATCATAACCTATTGATAGTATTTTGGTAGGGGACAAACCTGATACAGAGTTGTTGCAATACCCACCGCCGCCATCATCATCACCCGATGATGAATAGGATGTAGTGTCGTAAACAATGTCGCTATCGTCAATAGGCACTATAAGGGTATCGCCCGATGGTAATATCTCTATCCTTGTTGGCTGCTGTGCAAGCACTACAGTACTGGTAGCAAAAAATGCAGTAATAAGTAACAGTTGTTTCATTTGCGCAAAATAGGAAATAATTGCTCCCGATGGTTACAATAATCAGGGTGACGTTAAAAAATTAACCCTCTTCTTTTTATGAAGAGGGTTTTATAAGCTATTAACAGTAAGTTGTTTCTATTTAAATGCATTAATACCCGTAATATCCATGCCGGTAATAAGCAGGTGTATATCGTGTGTGCCCTCGTAAGTAATTACCGACTCCAGGTTAGCCATGTGGCGCATAACAGAATATTCGTCGGTAATGCCCATACCACCCAAAATCTGGCGGCTTTCGCGGCATATTTTAATAGACTCGTAAACGTTGTTACGTTTAGCCATAGATATTTGCGCAGGCGTAGCTTTACCCTCGTTACGCAAAACACCTAAACGCCATACCAATAGCTGGCCTTTGGTAATTTCGGTAATAAACTCAGCCAGTTTTTTCTGTTGCAGCTGAAAAGCTGCAATGGGCTTACCAAACTGTATACGCTCTTTGGCATAACGCAGGGCTGTATCATAGCAATCCATGGCGGTACCTAGGGCTCCCCATGCAATGCCATAGCGGGCGCTGTTTAAGCAGCTAAGAGGACCTTTCAGGCCTTTTATGGTAGGAAAGATATTTTCTTTAGGAACTTTAACATTATCAAACACTAACTCGCCGGTAGCAGATGCACGCAACGACCATTTGCCGTGCGTTTCGGGCGTGGTAAAACCTTCCATACCGCGTTCTACCACTAAGCCGCGAATATCGCCCGCCTCGTCTTTTGCCCAAACAACGGCAATATCAGCAAACGGCGCGTTTGATATCCACATTTTGGCGCCATTTAAAATTACATGGTCGCCGGCATCTTTAAAATTGGTAATCATGCTCGATGGGTCAGAACCATGGTCTGGCTCTGTCAATCCAAAGCAACCCATAAACTCGCCAGTAGCCAGTTTGGGTAGGTATTTGCGTTTTTGCTCCTCGGTACCAAAAGAGTAAATAGGGTACATAACCAACGAACTTTGTACCGATGCTGTAGAGCGGATACCCGAATCACATCGCTCAAGCTCTTGCATTATTATACCGTAGCTTATTTGGTCTAAGCCGGCACCACCATATTCTTGCGGAATGTATGGGCCAAAGGCGCCAATTTCGCCCAAGCCCTTAATAATATGTTTAGGAAACTCTGCACGCTGTGCGTAATCATCAATAATAGGAGAAAGCTCTTTTTTAACCCAATTGCGCACGGTGTCGCGTATCAGTTTTTGTTCGTCGGTTAGCAGGTCGTCAATTGCGTAGTAATCAGGTGCTTGGTAAAGGTCGGTACGCGCCATATTTTTAATATCTATATTTTGTGTTAGTAGCCTTTGCATCAGGCATTAACTAATGCTTAAGTGCTAAAAATGTTTAAAATAATACAGGGCAAAGTTAATTATAAAAATTAAAAGCAGCAGCTAATGCCTTAATTTTAAGGTATTGGCTGCCAATATTAACATTGTTGTAAGTGGCTGATTGTGCGTTTGTTTTAAGAAATTTTATGCTGTTGATATAGCAATTGTATGTAATGATGTATGGTTCAAAAGCGCTGTGTGGTTTTGTTTTAAAGGGTGTATATGTATAAAAACTATATGCGTGTTACAACAATAATTATTATCATTGTAACCAATTATTAAAAGAAAAAACATTAAATTTTATGAAAAAAGTTTTTATAGCCATAACAGCGGTTGTAGCCGGACTGGTAGTGTTTTCGTCAAGTACGCAACAAGGGCATGGTAACCCATCAGGTGCACCCGCAGGTGCTTCAGGCTCTCCAGCCGATGGTGGCATTACAAACGGTACATGTGGCAGAAGCAGTTGCCATAATGTTGCCACTACACAGCAGCCCGGTATGATAACCAGCAATATTCCTAACACAGGCTATGTGCCAGGTCAAACGTATACTATTACTGGCACTATTACTGTTGCCAATAAAGTTAAATGGGGTTTCCAAATGTCGCCACAAAATAATGCAGGCCAGCTGCAAGGGCAAATTGTTGTAACCAACAGCACAGATACTAAAATTGTAAGCACAAAATACATTACCCATAAAACAGCAGGCACAGGCGGTCAGGGCACACGCTCATGGTCTTTTGACTGGGTAGCCCCTACAGCAGGTACAGGTGCTGTAACTATTTATGGAGCTTTTTTGGCAGCTAATAACGACGGTGGCGATGGTGGCGACCTTGTATTTGCATCAAACCTAACCGTGCAAGAGGGTGCAGCTACAAGTATTGAAGATATGGAAGCTGCTAAACCAGAAGTGCAAGTATTCCCAAACCCATCAAACGGAGCGTTTAACGTAGCCGTAGCAGGAGCAAAATCGGCCATAAGCACAAAGGTGTTTAATACCGAAGGCCGCCTGGTATACAGTAATATTTACCCAAACACCGGTGCCGGCAAACAGGTGCTTGATATTAATGGTGGTGGCAAACTTAGCACAGGTATGTACTTTGTATCTGTAGAAGCTGAAGGGATTAGCAAGATTGTGAAAATGGTTGTTCAGTAAGGCTGATAAACCGTTTATAAAATTAAGGGCTAACAGCAATGTTAGCCCTTTTTTATGCCAATGCCTTTTGTAATTTTGAACCATTGAAAATGATAAGCACTGGCCCCTTTACATCTGTAACCAAACCCGATACGGTAGATTTTACCACGTCGGAAGGGTCGTTGTGGTTTTTATCAACCCAAAAAGAAGGGCGTGTATTGATTTACCCCAAAGGCTACGTGCCCGAAACAAAAGAGAACAGGTATGTTAAAAGCCCCTTTGTAAAGCATGAGTTGAACACCCGCGCGCTAAAAGCCACCGAGCGCAACCCCGGCGAGGGCTGGGTATTTGTAGCCCTGATAGGTATTTTTATTTTGCTGCTTATAACCCGCCGCTTAAACCCTAAAAAGCTGGTAACCTACCTAAGCGCTGTTTACAATAGTCGAGCGCAAAATGAATTGTTTGAAGAGGAAAACCTGTTATCGTCGCCATTTTCGTTGATATTGTTTTTGGCATTTTGCCTTACAGCCAGCTTGTTTACCATAAAGGTAATAGGTGTTACGCCTTACGGACTTTTAGAAAAATACGGTGCGCTTAATTCTTTTGGCATTTTTGCGCTGGTATTGCTGGTGATTTATACGGCCAAAATTTTATTTATACAATTTGTTGGGGTGGTATTTAATATTTATCCTGTAGCCAGGCAATATGCTTTTAATGTTTACCTGCTAAATAATATTCTTGGTTTACTATTGATTCCGCTGGTGGCAATAGCCTACTATTCAGGTGGGCCAGCAGATACATGGGCAGTATACGCTGGGATAGCCCTGTTTGCTATGTTTTTTGTGTTGCGTTTCCTTAAATCACTATCAATAGAGGGGATTATAAGCCCTATCAATTTATTGTATTTAATTTTGTATCTTTGCACCCTTGAAATTTTACCTTTACTGGTAGGGGTAAAATTGATAAGAACATACTTATAGTAGCCAACCCATCACCGAGAGTCAATTAATGAGTGCAGAAAAGCCACCAAAGGTAAAGTCTATTCTGGTAAGTCAGCCTAAACCAGAAGGCGAAAAGTCGCCCTATTTTGACCTTGCTAAAAAGCACAACCTGAAGATAGATTTCAGGGAGTTTATTCATGTGGAAGGTATTGATGCTAAGGACTTCCGCCGCGACCGAATAAATATTTTAGACCACACGGCCATTATACTGACCAGCCGCAACGCGGTAGACCATTTCTTCCGGATGTGTAATGAGATGCGCCTAACGGTGCCCGATACCATGAAATACTTTTGTATTTCAGAATCTACGGCGCTGTATATGCAAAAGTATGTGGTGTACCGTAAGCGCAAAATATTCCACGGCAAACAAAAGTTTATTGATATGATTGATGTTATCAAGAAGAACAAAGACGAGCGCTTTCTTCTGCCTTGCTCTGACATTGCCAAAGATGAGATAGCCGATATTTTAGATCAACACAAAATAAACTACACTAAAGCGGTATTATACAAAACGGTTTGCAGCGACCTATCTGACCTTGCAGATGTTAAGTACGATATATTGGTGTTCTTTAGCCCAATGGGTATTAAGTCGTTGTTTCAAAACTTTCCTGATTTTGTGCAAGGCCCAACCCGCATAGCTGCTTTTGGCCCTACCACAGCTAAAGCTGTGGCCGAAGCCAACCTGCGCCTTGATATACATGCGCCACAAGCCAATGCCCCGTCTATGACTATGGCTTTGGACTTGTATGCTGCCCAGGTTAACAAAGGGAAATAACTACCATGCAACACATGCTTAAACTTATTAATCCTGAACACTCGGGTATTAAGAATATTGTATTTGACTACGGCGGGGTAATTATTGATTTATACCTTGACCGCACCTACAAAGCCTTTGCCGAGCTTGGGGTAGATAACCTACCCGACCTGATGGGCAAGCTAAAAGAAAGCCATGTTTTTTACCAGTTTGAGATTGGCGCTTTAGGGGCTGAAGCATTCATAAACAGGATACTGGACCTGTTGCCGCCACACCTTAATTTTGAGGGCGAAACAGTATACAAAGTATTAGCCGCATGGAATGCTATGTTGGGCGAAATACCTACAGAAAGGCTGGAACTGCTAACTATCCTTAAAAGCAGCTACAACACGTTTTTACTTAGTAATACCAATGTGCTGCATATATCGGCAGTAGACCAATACCTGAAGATGGCACATGGTGTAAATTCTATTGCGCCGTATTTTCACAATGTATACTACTCTTATAAAGTAGGGATGCGCAAGCCTAATGCTGATATATATGAGCACCTGCTAAAGCAGGAAGGCCTAAACCCGGCAGAAACGCTGTTTATAGACGATAACCTGCCAAATATAGAGGCGGCTAACGTGTTGGGAATTGTTACGTACCATTTGCAATCGCCTAAAGAAGATGTGAGGGAGTTGTTTGGGTAAATTTTACTGGCCACCCGCCACTTAGCCACACGCTACTATTCTCTCTCCTGGCAAAGTTCTATTAGTACACCGTTAGTGCCTTTGGGGTGTAAAAAGCAAACTAATTTATTGTCGGCGCCGGCTTTGGGTTCTTTATTTATCAATTGAAAGCCTTCAGCTTCCAGGCGCTTCATTTCAGCATAAATATCTTCCACCTCAAATGCTATATGGTGTATGCCTTCGCCGCGTTTTTCAATAAACTTGGCAATGGCGCTATCGGGGTTTGTGGCTTCCAGCAGCTCTATTTTACTGTCGCCCATTTGGAAGAAAGAGGTAGATACCCCTTCGCTCTCTACCACCTCTGTTTTGTAGGGTTGGCAGGCAAAAAGCTTAGCAAAAAGGTTGTTACTTTCTTCTATGTTTTTTACGGCAATGCCTATGTGTTCTATTTTCAGCATGGTTATTCTTCGTCTGTTTGTTTGGGTTGGGTTACCAGCCTGTCCTGGTAGTACTTCTCTTTTTTATACCACTCCCTGGCCTTTAATGTATCTCCTTCTATCAGGTAAAAGTCGCCCTGGTTGCGGTAGGGCAGGGGGTTGTCAGGATGCAGTTTTAAAAACCGGCGGTTGATATTTTTAGCGGCAGTGGTGTCGCCTTTCAGGTATGAGTTTTTGGCTAATTGGTAATGCGCCTGTACGTGCACACTATCCGCATCCAGCACCTTTAAAAAGTACTTCTCGGCACTGTCAAGCTGGCGCGGTTCCTGTGCCTGGTAGCAGTTAGCAAGGTCTAACAGGTATTTTACTCGTGGGTTTTTGCTGTTGGCAACGGCCAGGCGTAGCTCGGGCAAAGCCTTTGCGGGGTTATGTTCTTCAAACAAATAGATACTACCCAACAAGTTGTGGTACTCGTTGTTTTTAGGGTATAGCCTGATAGACCTATCAAAGTGCCCGGCTGCTTCTGCGGCTAGTTTTGCGCGGTTGGGGTTGCCGTTGGGCAGCCTTTTAAACTGGCGGCGGAGCTCCATAGCCAGTTCGCCATGCACCTTGGCCGAGTTATTAGCCACTTTTACATCGTGCCTAAAAAGGGTAAGGGCATCTTTCCAATTGGTATTGCGGCTTATGGTTAAAGCAGAATAAGGTATTAACAATAGTGCCAGTAAACCTAAAGCGATAGTGTTAGCCTTTAAGGGCATTTGGGGCAAGGTATTCAGCTTTGCCAGGCTGATAATGCCATAGGCAATGGCTATACAAAACCCTATAGACCCAATATATAAAAAGCGTTCGCCTACAATACCTACTACGGGTGTAAGCAGGTTGGCAAATAATAGTATCCCCCCTAAATATACCCATGCCGCAAAGCTAAGCAGGTTGCGGGTTTTTAAGCCCCAAATGGCATAGCCTAATAGGCCTGCATGCAACAATAGTGATAGGATAGCCAACGGGTTGGAAAATTCTGTAATAGGCATCTGGCTATAGCCATAGTAAAACGCCAAGGGGTAGGGCAATATAAGCAGCCGTATGTAGTGGCTAAGCCAATAAAATGCTGATGCTATATGTATACCAATGCTCTGCTCGGCTACCAGCGGGTTTTCAATATACAGTATTTCGCGGCCAACGGCGGGCAGTGTGGCGGTAAGTATAATATAAAATAGACCAGTAAGCGCGCCCATACTAAGGCCTGCGGTGATAGCGGCTTTTATGTTCCCCCTGAAATAATACATAGCCAAGGGGGCAATGCCTATAAAGGCCAAACAGCTGGCTTTAGATAGCAAGGCTAGGGTGAACAACCCCAATCCAGCAAACAGGTTTTTAAACGTGTTATCTTCAGCATATTTCAAAAGGCAGGTAGCCGCCAGCAGGCTAAAGAGCAGGGCAAACAGCTCGTCGCGGCTTTTAAGGTTGTCTACTACTTCGGTATGCACTGGATGGGCAATAAATATAAGGGTTGCCAATAGCGGCAGCCAAGCATTTTGACCTGTAAGGCAGCGGCGCAAAAAGCGGTAGAGCACAATCCCCGTAAGGGCATAAAGCAAAGCGTTTATAATATGGCTGAGGCTGGGTTTGGTGCCAAAAAACTGGTTCTCTATAGCATAGCTGGCCTTAACCAACGGGCGGTATTCAAAGTTAACCGCGCCACTTACGTAGTTGGTGGTAAAAATTTCGGGTATGGCGGCAAGGCCTTTCTTAACAAGGGCGTTGTTGTTGGTTACCAGGTTATCATCAATAGCATACCCGTTTTTAAAACTATTGGCATACAACACCAATACCAGCAGGCTTATAAGGACATAATGCAGCCGTGCCCCCGAAAAAAACGAGGGTTGTTGTTGTTTTACCTTTTTGTCAGCCAGCTTTTTCATAGATTTATGCCCGAAAATAGCCATAATACACAAACCAATGAAACGAATTTGTTTTTTACTGGCAATTGCCCTTACGCTAAGCACCAATGCGCAGGTAGGATACACATGGTTAGTTAGTCCTGCTTACGACTATGCGGGCGACTTTAGCAACGGCTTGGCCATAGTTAAAAAGGGCGTCCTTTTTGGTGCGGTAGATACCAATGGCAAAGAGGTAGTGCCTGTGGAGTTTGCCGAACTGAATCCGTTTACCGAGAAGGTAACATCATTTAAACGCAGCAACGGCAAGGTGGGTATTATTGATTGTAAAGGCAAGGTACTTTGCGAAAAGGACTATGAGAAAATATTCCCCGTAAGCGATAGTTGCGCCAAAGTGCAAAAAGGCGACTATGGTTTTATTGATGCCTTTGGTAAAGAGATTGTACCCTGCAAATATGGTAACCTGTTGCCCTTTAGCAACCATATGACCTACTTTTTCTATGGACTTAAATATGGTTTTTACGATACCAAGGGAGCTACCGTTGTGCCACTTAACTATACCAATGTAGGCACCTTTGGCGACGGGCTTTGCGCCGTTTCGTTAAAGGATAAATGGGGCTACATAAACACCGCGGGCAAGCTGGTAATACCTATGGAATATGAGGATGCTGGTAAGTTTTCTGAAGGGCTGGCCTGTGTGCAAAAAAACGGCAAGTTTGGGTTTATTGATACCAAAGGCACTGTGGTAATACCTTTTAAGTTTGATATGCAGGCTAACTTTACCAATGGCGTTATAGAGGTGTTTGAGAGTAATGCTGACGGAAGTGTGGCTACTTATTACGATAAAACAGGCAAAAAATTATTTACCCTTAATGCCGGCTGGTGGACCGACGGCCCTTTTAGCGAAGGTTACCTGCCAGTGGCCGACGGCCACTACTATGGTTTTTTAGACCAATCAGGCAAGCAGCCGTTCCCTATGGAGTTTGAGAAAGTGTCTAAATTCTCAGACGGTGTTGCCACTGTTAAATTGGATGGCTACATTGGCGTGGTAAACACCGCCGGCGAAAAGGTTGTAGCCCCGCAGTTTGAGCAGGCAGGCAACTGTGTTGATGGCCTTATACCCGTTAAAAAAGACGGCAAATGGGGGTATATTTTGTTATCTGAATAAATGATTATTTTTGCACCAAATTATATAGCATATTAAATGGGACGTGGATTTGAGAAACGCAAGCACAAGATGTTTGCCCGTTATGATAAAATGGCCAAAGGCTTTACCAGGGCCGGAAGGGAGATTGCACTTGCTGTAAAAAACGGCACTGACGACCCCGAGTTTAACCCGCGTTTACGCGTGGCTATTCAAAACGCCAAAAACCTGAACATGCCTAAAGACCGTATTGACGCGGCCATTAAAAAGGCAGCAGGTAAAGATGAGCGCGGTTTTGAAGAGGTATCGTACGAAGGCTACGGCCCGCATGGTATACCTATTTTTGTAGAGTGTGCTACCGATAACCCTACCCGCACCGTTGCCAACATACGCATGTACTTTAACCGCAACGGCGGCACGCTGGGCACATCGGGCTCGCTAAGCTTTATGTTTACCCGCAAAGGAGTATTTAAAATAGGTGCAGAAGGCCGCAACATTGAAGACCTTGAACTGGAGCTTATAGATTTTGGCCTGGAGGAGATTGTAGAAGACCAGGAGGATAACGTGTTGTACATATACACCGACTATACCGACTTTAATACCATGCAAAAAGCGTTAGAAGAGCGTAAAATAGACACTATAAGTGCCGATTTGCAACGCATACCTAACACCTATGCCGACCTATCGCCTGAGCACGAAGAAGAGGTGCTGGAGCTGATAGATAAAATTGAAGCCGACGACGATGTGTTAAACGTGTTCCATACACTACGATAGTATATAGCGAACTGTAGTTTAAGTCCCGCCACCAAGCGGGACTTTTTCGTTTTCTAAAAAGGGCGAAATTTTGCTGCAATCTCGCAAATTCAGCTAGACAGAAAGGGAGAATTACTCCACCACCACCTTCCCCACCGCAATACCTTTGGTAGTAACGGCACGAATAACAACCATACCGTGGTTGTTGCTCAGGTTTAATAGGGTAGAAGTGCCTTCGGGCTTAGTATCAGCCAATAAGCGGCCATCAATGCTGTAGGCTTGCACTTGTAGTAGCTTGTTACCGGCTTTTACAAGTAGCTCCCCGTTAGTGTCCTGCCAAAGGGTTACAGAGTTATCTACAGGCGTTTGGTTTGTACCTGTTACTGCCGTTAGGTTGTATAGCCCACCTTGGTCGCTGCCAAACCAGCCGTTTAAATACTGGTTTTTAAAAGCGTAGGGAGTAAAGTGGCCGCACAGTATAAAGTCGGCAGGTACGGTAGGAGTTACAATACCCAGGTTGGCCTGGTTTATAAAGTTGCCCGTGCCCATTTTGCGGAATACGCCTTTGTCTACACTGCCTGCCCAAAAGCCCCATGGGTCTTTAACCACGCAGCGAAAGCTGTTGCTCTCCATACCGGGTATTGTGCCCTGGTTATACACCTGAAATGTATTGCCGCCAAAGTGAGCCACCAACCCTCCCGATGGCATAGCCATATAAGGGTTTCCTTGCTCGTCTACTGCTATGCCGGCAATGGTATTGTCTGGCAGGCCTGAGTTGTTGTTAGTATAGAAAGTAAATGTAGTATCGTTAAAATAGGCAAAGCCACCGTTTATCATACCTATAATTTTAACACCATCGCTACGCACGGAAACAGATGCCACGTGGTTAGATTCTAAGCCTAATTGCGATAGGTTGTAGGCCGTTATGGTATCGTTCTTTATTTTGGCAAAACCACCGGTGGTGCCTATCCAAAGGGTTGATGGGGATTCAAAACCAAAGGCCTTTACAAAGTTGTCGGGCAGGGCAGAGTTTGCCGTATTAAAGTTGGTAAATATCCCGTTTTTAAACTTTACAAGGCCACTGGTAAAAGTGCCGCACCAAACGGTGCTATCAGGCGCTACATAAACACTGCGTATAGAGTTGTCGGGTAGGCCATTGGCCATGGTATAGGTGGTCCAGTTGCCAGTGTTATAATGCACTAAACCACCATTGGTACCTATCCAAATATTATCGTATGTGGTAGAGTCTAGCGGGTGCGATGCTATGGAATAAACAGTATTATCAGGTAAAGGAGAATTACTTGTATTGTAGTTAACACAGGCAATTTGTGCCGATGATTTTAACACCGCTAAAACAAGAATTGTAAATACTATCTTTTTCATTCTGAAAAATTATTTTCCCCTCTTTTAGAAGAGTGGCCGGGGTGATACCCAAATTAAGCTTCGGTAGGCCAAAAGGTGCGCACCAAAATAACCACGCTAAAGATAATCAATAAAATACCTTCAATTTTAGCAATTAGGTCGAAAGTGCGTGGGCGCAGGTACTTTTTTATTTTATTGGCTCCAAAGGCCTTTAAAAAGTCAAACAAAATCATAGTGCTAAGCACCGCAATAAAGTGGGTTATAATAATACCCTGCTTGCCACCAAAGTTAGATACAGCAAGGCTTACCTGTAAAATCCAGAATAAAATAACCGATGGGTTAATTGTGTTTAGCAAAAACGATTTTAATATCAGCGCCAGCGGGTGACTTTTTTCTTCTATCGGCTCTACACCCTGATGGTCCTTCTTTTTCTTTTTTAACAACGTATACAAGCCCATGCTAAATAAAAGTATAGCCCCTGCAATGCCAATGGCATGGCGGTAACTGTCGGCCGCTAATATGTTGGCAAGACCCAGATAGCAAAGAAAAAGTATAATGGTATCGCTTAGTACGGTGCCAATTTCATAAATCATTGCGCGGCCCACACCCTGGCGTATGCTTGTTTGGATGAGGCCAAAAAATACAGGCCCTATCAAAAAGCTGATAATCACTCCAAGTAATATTCCTGAGCCAATGGCTGTTAGCATAACGCCGCAAAATATTAATAAATTGTTAGATAAGCGTGTTTTTTTAGCTAAAAGGTGTTAGCTGCTAAGTATAAAAATGCCACCTTTGCAGCCGTTTATAGGCTATTAGTACCATGCAGTTTGAACTAACACGCGAATACTTTGACCATCTGCGTACTGACATTGAGTTGGGTGATGCAGAGGCGGTTACCCGTGCCTTAGACGAACTATACCCTGCCGATATTGCAGAGGTTATTAATGAGTTAGACCTGCACGAGGCCAAGTTTGTATACAACCTGCTGGATAAAGATACCGCTGCCGATGTATTGGTAGAAATGGAAGAAGAGGTGCGTGAGCGCTTTCTGGCATCGCTATCTACCGAGCAAATTGCCCGCGAAATTGATAACCTGGAAACAGATGATGCCGCCGACGTTATTGCCGAACTGCCCGAATCGCGCCAGGAAGAGGTACTATCGCAACTGGAGGATATTGAGCAGGCCGATGAAATTAAATCGCTACTGGAGTATGACGAGGATACTGCCGGTGGCCTCATGGGTAAAGAGCTTATACGGGTTAACATAGCATGGAAAGTGCTGCGCTGCGTGCGCGAAATGCGCCGCCAGGCTGAAGATATTGATGCCGTATACACCATTTATGTGGTTGATGATGAGGATAAGTTGCAAGGCAAACTATCATTAAAAAAGTTGTTGTTAGCCAGCACCCAAAGCAGCGTTGCCGATATTTACGACCCCGACATACAATCTGTAACTACAGATATGCCATCTAAAGAGGTGGCAACCTTTATGCAGAAGTATGACCTTGTGGCCATACCGGTGGTAGACTATCGGGGGCATTTGCAGGGCCGCATTACTATTGATGATGTGGTAGACGTAATTAAGGAAGAAAGCGAGAAAGATTTTCAGTTACTATCGGGTATATCAGAAGATGTAGAGTCGGGCGATAGTGTGTGGCTGTTAACCCGTGCGCGCTTACCCTGGCTTATGGTAGGCTTGTTTGGGGGTATATTAGGCTCTAAGGTTATTAGCAACTACGAGCCTCAAATACAAATTCACCCCGAGATGGCCATATTTATGCCCCTTATAGCGGCTATGGGCGGCAACGTGGGCGTACAATCGTCGGCTATTGTGGTGCAAAGCTTAGCCAACAAATCTATGGGTGATGATAACATTGCCCCCCGCCTGTTAAAAGAACTGGCAGTAGCCCTGGTAAACGGAGCAATTTGTTCATCGCTGGTATTCGCATATAATATTTTGTTTTCAGATTCGCTGGCGCTCAGTATTACCGTAAGCATAGCCCTGATAACCGTTATATGCTTTGCGGCTATATTTGGCACCGTAGTGCCATTGATACTGCACCGCTACAAGGTAAACCCCGCTGTGGCTACCGGCCCGTTTATTACCACTACAAACGACATTCTGGGCCTGTTTATTTACTTTACCGTAGGCCGCATATTATACGGAATGTTTTAATTTACTAAAGAGTTATAACCCCCGAGGGGGTGAATGTTATAATTGCCCCGACCTTTAGGTCGGGGATACTAATGCACCAGATGAAAGGGCTTTAGCCCAAATTTAAATCGGGCTGAATATTAAATTTTAAACTAACAGGATTACACCGTATTTTCGCTGTTGAATATATGAGCGCTGAGGAATTTTTCGAACTGTTTTTAAAAGAGCTGGAGCAAAGCCCGCACCTGCACAGCTACTATAAGTTTTTAAACGATGAAAAGTCGTTTTACTTCCGCAAGGCCTATTTTATCGAGCGTTTAAAGTACATACAGCGCAACGTTACCGATAAAAACGCCGCTATTTTCGATTGCGGTTGCGGCTACGGCACTACCGATATTTTCCTCGCCCTGAATGGTCATAAAGTATTTGGCACCACGCTCGAGTTTTACGAAACATCATTACCGGCTCGTATTAATTATTGGTCGCAGTTTGGCGATGTATCAGGCTTTACCTGGAGCTACGAAAATATATTCGATAGCCACCCTGCCGATGGTACTATAGATATTTGCATCTTACAAGATACCCTGCACCATTTAGAGCCGTTAGCCGATGCATTAGCCGTATTCCACAAGGTGTTAAAACCCGGTGGTAAGCTTATAGCGGTTGAAGAAAACGGCAGTAACATCATCCAAAGCGCGAAGCTGTATAAGCAGCGTGGTAATAAGCGCATTATCGAGATGCACGACGAGAAGCTGGGCAAAACCATTTTGCTTGGTAACGAAAATATCCGCAGCCTGGGCACATGGACTAAAGCCTTTGCCACAAAGGGTTTCAGCATTGGCAATGTTGAGTATGTGCGCCTGTTTATGCCGTTTCAGGTAAATAAAGAGAACTACACCAAACGCGTAGAACAGGAAAAATCTATCTACAAGAAAAACAGCTTTTTACGCGATTATTTCTACTTCGGGCTAAATTTTGTTGCAACCCGCAATTAAACCATAATAAAATATGCAAATGGCTCTACCCCTGCTAAGGGGGAGTACTCCTGCCAAAGGCAAGGAGGGAGGGGTTAACA
>JAIXUZ010000043.1 GCA_027483285.1 Bacteroidota bacterium | reverse complement strand
TATAGACGATTTGCTGGTTTACCGTATGTCTGAAGAAGAATACATGTTGGTGGTAAACGCATCAAACATTGATAAAGACTGGGATTGGATAGTATCGCAAAACACCGGTGGTGTTGAATTGAAAAACATATCGGACAAAACCGCATTACTTGCCGTGCAAGGCCCTAAGGCTACTGCCGCTTTGCAAAAACTTACGGATGTTGATTTAGCCAGCCTGGAGTACTACTCTTTTGTACGTGGCACCATGGCGGGTTTTGAAAACGTAATTATATCGGCTACCGGATATACCGGTGCGGGTGGTTTTGAGTTATATATTACGAATGAAAATGCCGAAGCCCTTTGGGATGCGGTTATGGAAGCTGGCAAAGAATTTGGCATTGCGTATGCAGGCCTTGGCTGCCGCGATACCTTGCGTTTAGAAATGGGCTTTTGCTTATACGGTAATGATATTGACGATACGACATCGCCCATAGAAGCCGGCCTTGGCTGGATTACCAAATTTACCAAAGAGTTTACCGCAAGCGATATTATACAAGGCCACAAAACCAACGGCACCAGCCGCAAACTGGTTGGCTTTACCTTAGAAGAGCGCGCTATACCCCGCCATGATTACGAAGTATGCGATGCAAACGGCCGCATTATTGGCAAAGTAACATCGGGCACGCAATCGCCGAGCCTTAAGATACCTATTGGCATGGCTTATGTAGAAACGGCTTTCAGTAAAATTGACAGCGAAATCTACATTAAGGTACGCGACAAACTGAGCAAAGCAAAGGTGGTTAAACTTCCATTTTACAAAGCCTAATGCGCAACGTACAGGTTTGTTTTTCGCCCGCCTTGTTCCAATTTTACGACTCAACCGACCGTATAATTGTTGTTACTGATATTTTACGTGCCACATCGGCCATTTGCACCGCTTTTCAGTACGGTGTAAAATCTATTATACCTGTTGCCACTATTGAGGATGCTATGATGTACCGCCAAAACGGCTACATGGCTGCCGCAGAGCGCAACGGTATAGTGCAGGATGGCTTTGAATTTGGCAACTCGCCTTTTAGCTACATGACAGACCATGTAAAAGGCCAAACCATTGCACTAACCACAACCAACGGCACACAAGCTGTTGAAATTGCTAAAGAAGCATCGAAGGTGATTATTGGTGCCTTTATCAACCTATCGGCTTGCGCTGACTGGATTTTAAAACAGAACGAGAATGTTACAATACTGTGCTCGGGCTGGAAAAACCGCTTTAACCTGGAAGACACCCTGTTTGCGGGGGCATTGGTAGAAAAACTGCAAGGGGAGATAGAATCGACTGATTTTGATGATGCCGCCCTGGCTGCCTTGCGCATGTACCAGGAGGCGAAAGATGATTTATATGGCTACCTAGAAAATAGCAGCCACCGCCACCGCATGCAGCGCCTAGACCTTGAAAAAGACGTGCGCTACTGCCTGCAACTGGATACCACCACTGTTGTGCCTATATTGCAGGGCAAACATATTGTAAACGCGCTGTAACTTATGGATACCATAATAGAAGTAACCAATGTAACCAAAACCTACGGGGCACTTAAAGTGCTTAAGGGTGTTGACCTGTCTGTAGCCCGTGGCGAGGTTGTTTCTATTGTGGGTGCATCGGGTGCGGGTAAAACTACCCTGCTGCAAATTATTGGTACGCTTGATAAGCCCGATGGCGGCAAGCTGGCCATTAACAAAACGGATGTATTTGCCCTGGGTGATAAAAAGCTATCGGTCTTCCGCAATAAAAATATTGGGTTTGTATTCCAGTTTCACCACCTGTTGCCTGAGTTTACGGCATTAGAAAACGTGTGCATACCTGCCTACATTGGTAAAACCAGCAAGGCCGATGCTGAGAAGCGCGCTAAAGAACTACTAGGATTTCTGGGCCTTTCTCAGCGCATGGAGCATAAACCGGCAGAGTTATCGGGTGGCGAGCAGCAGCGTGTAGCTGTAGCTCGCGCATTAATCAATAACCCGGAGGTTATTCTTGCCGATGAACCATCGGGCAACCTGGATTCTAATACCGCTAAAGACCTTCATAACTTATTTTTTACCTTACGTAAAGAGTTTAACCAAACCTTTGTAATAGTAACCCACAACGATGAACTAGCCAACATGGCCGACCGTAAGCTGGTGATGCGGGATGGGTTGATGGTTGATTAGGTGCCCTCACCCCAGCCCTCTCCCGAGGGGAGAGGGGGTAAAAACTCTTCCCCTAAAATAGGGGAAGTACGGCGAAGCCGGGATGGGGTATTATACCACCCCGCCCTGCGGGCACCCCTCCTACATTAGGAGGGGAGTTAAAATGTTCTATATAATATTGAAATTTTGCTACAACAGTAGGCAATTTACATCTTATTTAGAAACTTTCTAAAGTTTTTGTTGGAGGGTATTGTATCAGGCATTACTTTTGTTTTTAGAATCATTCTAAATAAACTATTGCGATATGCAAACAACGGGTAGCGAGTTGATGGAAAGTGAAGAAAACGGAAGAAAGTCAAACTGGAAAAAGCGGCTTAAACAGCTTGGTTTTATTGGCTTTATGTTCTTTTTAATTAAAGGGCTTATATGGTTGGCGGTGTTGTTTTTTGGGGCGAAATTTTTTAGCGGTAATTA
>JAIXUZ010000143.1 GCA_027483285.1 Bacteroidota bacterium | reverse complement strand
TGTGCATTGACCATTGATAATTAATACATTTGCTTTATGAGTTACTTTAACAACGCAAACACAATTATTACCGGGGCGGGCTCAGGCATGGGGCGCCAAATGGCATTGCAGGCTGCTAAGCGCGGCGCACGCGTTATAGCGGTAGATTATAACAACATCACCCTTGATGAAACTAAAGCATTAGCACAGGCCCAGGGTTCAGAAATAGAAACCTTTGTGCTTGATGTTGCCAACGCGCAGGCTATAGAGGCCTTTGCCACACAGCTTATCCCTACCTTCAACAAGGGCCGTTTAATACTAATAAACAACGCCGGCGTAAGTATTTTTACCGGCAATTTTGAGCATACCCCGCTCGATGAGTTTGAGTGGCTTATAAACGTAAACATGTGGGGCGTAATTCGCCTTACCAAAGCGTTTTACCCTTATTTTTTAGAGCATAACAACGGCCATATTGTAAACCTAAGTAGCGTATTTGGCCTGGGTGGCATGGGTGGCAACAGTGCCTACTGCACATCAAAATTTGCTGTGCGTGGTTTTACCGAGACTTTACGTATGGAACTTGCCGATACCAACGTTGGCACTACCAGCGTGCACCCCGGCGGCGTAAAAACCAATATTGTGCGCAACCAGGTACCAAAAGGAGGCCATACTACTGATGAGATGCTAAGCAACGTGGTAAATAAGTTTGAGAAAAACGCACGCACCACACCCGAGCATGCCGCGCAACAAATACTGGATGCCGTTGAGAAAAAGAAAACGCGTTTGGTTATTGGGTCTGACGGTAAAATGCTGGACTTTGTTACCCGCTTGTTTCCGCAGGCTTACACCAATATCGTTCGTAAAAAGGCCAAAAAATCGTTTGGCGACCCTTATAAGAAATAACCCATGCGTATATTCTTTATTCCCGGTTTTGGCGAGGCCGAAAACATCTTCGATAAAATTGCCCCACACATTGGCGGCAACCAGGTTTTCCTTAATAACTGGAATGAGCTGGGCAACACCGCCCGTAAGGATATTAACGTAATTGCCTATTGCAAAGAGCTTATTGCAAAGTATACTATTACTGCTGATGATGTAATCATTGGCCACTCTATGGGCGGGTGGATTGGTTTCCACCTAAAACACCTTGTCGGTTGCCGCGTTATACAGGTAGCATCATGGACTAACCCCGACCGGGTTATCCTGCCTAAACTAAAACCAACTACTATTTACTGGGCAATGAAAAGTGGCTTGGTGTTTAACCGCTTTGCCCGCTGGTTTATGGTGCGCAAGTTCTACAAAGGCAACCCATCGGCACCGGCGTTTATTGAAACATATAACAGGCTGATGAAGGGGAACAAAAACTGTGTGCTTAACCAAATGCGGTTGATTTTAAACCCCGTGCCCGAAGATGTTACTGTTACCCCCGACCTGCGCATACATGCCAAGCGCGACCCTATCATCCGCCACCCAAAAACAGAGGTTACCACTACCGTTCCCGGCGACCATTTTACCCTCTTTACCCACCCCGAAGAGGTGTACAAACCCATTGTTGAATTTTTGGGCAAATAATCGATTTATTCTTAATCTATCCTTAACATTGCCTCAGGGTTAAATCACTCCCTTTGTAACGTATGTTCAGCATAAAAGAGAAATTAGCCAATAGTAAGCCCTGGGTAACCGTATTGTTTGCCTCGCTGGCAACGTTTTTTACCTACTCGTGCATGTATGCCTACCGCAAGGCATTTACATCAGGCTCCTTTGCCGATGCACCCGGCCTGGCTTTTTTCGATAAAGAACTTACCTTCAAAACCCTTATCGTTATATCGCAGCTGCTGGGGTATACCTTGTCTAAATTTTTAGGGATTAAGATTATCTCTGAAGCGTCTAATGCCAAACGCCAGCGTATGATACTGATGATAATTGGCGTAGCCTGGATATCGCTTATCGGATTTGCATTAGCCCCGGTTAAGTTTAAGCCCATCTTTATGTTCTTAAACGGCCTGCCGCTGGGCATGGTATGGGGCCTGGTGTTTTCTTTTATAGAGGGGCGTAGGTTTACAGAGATGATGGGCGCTGCATTATGTACCAGCTTTGCCTTAGCGTCGGGCTTTGCTAAAACAGTAGGCAGCTCGTTGGTAGAGAATTATAACATTGGCGAATACTGGATGCCCTTTGCAACGGGAGCCTTATATTTTATTCCCTTAGTGATTGCCGTGTGGATGTTGGGCCAAATACCACCCCCTACAACCGAAGATATTGCAGCCCGCATGGAGCGCCTGCCTATGACCAAAGCGCAGCGCCGCGATGTATTCCGACGCTTTGCTCCGGGGTTGGTGTTACTCATCATAACCTACGTTTTGCTGTCTGCCTTCCGCGATTACCGCGATAATTTCCAGAAAGAAATATTTGTAGAAATGGGTTTTGATAAAAAGCCGGCCATATTTGCCCAAACAGAGTCTATTGTATCGTTTGGGGTGTTGGCTATCCTTGCTATGTTTGTGTTTATCAGCGATAACAAAAGGGCCTTTTTTACTAATAAATGGATTATTGTTGGTGGACTGGCTTTGGCTGGAGTATCTACGCTATTGTTTACCAACGGCATTATTGGCCCAATTGTATGGATGACCTTAACCGGCTTTGCCACGTATATTGCCTACATCCCCTTCAATGCCTTTTTGTTCGAGCGTTTTATAGCCGTGTTTAAACTCACCGCCAACGCGGGTTTCCTCATCTACCTTGCCGACTCGTTTGGCTACTTAGGTAGTGTTAGCGTTACGTTGTATAAAGACTTGTTTAGTTCAAAGATTAACCACCTTCAATTCTTTATCAACGCCAATTATATACTGGCTGTTTTAGGTGCAGGCTTTATGATTTTGGGTACCATCTACTTTACCCGAAAACTCAAAAAAGCCGATATGCCTGCTAAGGTAATCAGGTAAGCGTTTTTATTTACAAGGCACCACCGGGCAATCCTTGCTAACTTCCTGTTTTACCCATTGTTTGGTAGTTTTATTCCAATAGTAGCTGTTGGGCAATTCCAGGTTCCTCATCGGGTCTTTCTCTGATGTTTGCCACTCGGGCTCATTAGCGGCAGAAAACGTAGTGGTAGTTATGTACCCGTGTATGCCTGCATCGGGGTGAGTGGTGGTTACAGCCTGCTCTACTGAGCCATCAGCCCTAAAGCTAAACTCAGTGCGGGTAAAGCCATGGTTGCGGCTATTTATAAAGGTGTAGGTAATATTACCAGCCCTGTCGTAAAGCAACACTTTTTGGTCACCTTCAACCAAGGGTGCTGTTTTAACCGATACCTTTTTAGTAGCATAGTACTGGTACACGGTATCATTTTTGGCAACGGCAACAGGTTTCTTAACCACCTTTTTCTTGGTGGTAGTTTTCTTTATAGGCGCCTTGGTTTGCGCGTTTACCATAGCAGGCAGCGCAAATGCAGCAATAAATAGGATAAGTAAAGTAGCTTTCATAATAGGCAGAAAGCAAATGGTGTGCC
>JAIXUZ010000358.1 GCA_027483285.1 Bacteroidota bacterium | reverse complement strand
CCCTTTCTGCAATAGATTATGCCTTATAAAGATAAAGAAACCGAAAAGTTATACTGGACCATTGGCGAGGTATCTGAGATGTTTGATGTTAACACATCGCTTATCCGCTTTTGGGAGAAGGAGTTTGACATTATCAAACCCCATAAAAATAAAAAAGGCAACCGCCTGTTTACCAAGGCCGATGTTGAAAATTTCCGCCTTATATTTTATTTGGTAAAAGAGCGCGGCTTTACCCTAGAGGGAGCCCGCAAAAAACTAAAAGGCAATAAAGACGAAGCCAGCCAGATAGTACAAACCATAGACCGCCTAAAGGAACTAAAGGTTAAGCTGGTGGCCATGAAAGAGAGTTTGTAGGGGCGAGTGGTTAGTCTTGAGAGTTAGGTCTTGAGTGATTTTTAGTTTTTCACTTTTCGTTTTTCATTTACACAGTCTTATTTGGAATTTCTTTAAATAAACGGGGTAAAAATTCGCTTGCCTTAGATATTGGGGAAAGTTATATATTTGCACCGCTTTTTGCGATAAGTGTCAACCCGCAACAGGCAATCAGCATGCTGAAAGTTATAATTGACGATATTGAAGTAGAAGTAGCCCCCGGTACAACCGTATTGGAAGCTGCACGCCAAAATGCAGATAAGCTGCCCGGCGTGCCGCCTGCCATGTGCTACTATTCTAAACTGGAAGGCAGCGGCGGTAAATGCCGCGTATGTTTAGTTAAAGTGGGTATGCCCGCTGTAGACATGGCCACCAAAGAACCCATTATAGACCCTGCTACCGGCAAACAGCGCATAAACTTTATGCCTAAGCCGCAGGCATCGTGCCGCACTACCGTGGCCCCGGGCATGGTTATACAGGGCGAGTCATCGCCGGAGGTGCTTGAAGCCCGCAAAGGCGTTGTTGAGTTCCTTTTGATTAACCACCCGCTGGATTGCCCTATTTGCGACCAGGCCGGCGAATGCAAGCTGCAAGACCTTGCCTACGAAAACGGCCGCGAAGCTACCCGCTACCAGGAGAAGCGCCGCACCTTTGAAAAAATTGATATTGGCGATAAGATAAAGCTACACATGACGCGTTGCATACTATGCTACCGTTGTACCTATGTGGCCGACCAGCTTACCGACAAACGCGTACACGGCATTATTAACCGTGGCGACCATGCCGAGATAAGCACCTATATCCAAAACGCGGTTGAGAACGACTTCTCAGGCAACATGATTGATGTATGCCCTGTAGGCGCCTTAACCGATAAAACATTCCGCTTTAAAAGCCGCGTATGGTTTTTAAAACCGGTTGATGCGCACCGCACTTGCAACCACCAAAGCAAAAACGAAAAGATAAAGTGTAACGGCAAAGCCACACTTTGGATGTTTGGCGGCGAGGTGTTCCGCGTTACGGCACGTAAAGATAAGTGGGCCGAGGTGGAAGAGTTTATTTGTAACGAGTGCCGCTACGACCATAAAAATACTGCAGACTGGACTATTGAAGGCCCTACGGCTGTTAGCCACCAATCGGTTATTAGCGCCAACCACTACACATTGCCTTTTGAAATGTCGAAAGGGATGAAAGACCGCCTGGAGCAAAAAACTATAAAACGCAGTTTAATTGAAAAGCAACTAGGGGAATAATGGGGATAGAGCTTTTAATATTCAAATCGATATTGGTAATGGTAATTTTTACCATCACCCTTACCATTGCCGCCTACTCTACATACGGCGAGCGTAAAATTGCCGCTTTTTTGCAAGACCGCATAGGCCCAAACCGTTCTGGTCCGTTTGGTATTTTCCAGCCAGTGGCCGACGGAGGCAAAATGTTTCTTAAAGAAGAGATTATCCCGGCCGATGCCTCGGCGTTCTTATTCGTACTAGGGCCATCGTTGGCCATGCTAACCGCGCTTATGACCGGCGTTGTTATCCCATGGGGCGATACCCTTACCTTAAACGGTGTAGAATACTCTTTACAAATTACCGACCTTAACATCGGCGTACTCTACATATTTGGTGTAGTATCGTTTGGTGTGTATGGTATTATGATAGGCGGTTGGTCGTCTAATAACAAATTCTCTTTACTGGGCGCTATACGTGCATCGGCACAAATGATTAGCTACGAGCTGGCCATGGGCCTTTCTATTGTAGCCTTAATTATGACTACCGGCACCCTTAGCATTAAAGAGATTGTAGACCAGCAGGCTACCTGGCATTGGAACATACTTTACCAGCCACTGGGCTTTTTGATATTTATGATTTGTGCGTTTGCCGAGTGTAACCGTGCACCGTTCGACTTAGCTGAATGTGAAACAGAACTTGTAGGCGGTTACCATACCGAATACAGCTCTATGAAGCTGGGCTTTTACCTTTTTGCCGAGTACATCAATATGTTTATCTCATCGGCACTTATGGCAAGCCTTTACTTTGGCGGCTATAACTTCCCATTTATGAATAGCCTTGGCCTTGACCAAAACTGGGTAACCATTTTAGGCAGCGTTGTTTTCTTTGGCAAAGTGTTCTTCTTCATTTTCTTCTTTATGTGGATAAGGTGGACTATACCGCGTTTCCGCTACGACCAACTAATGCGCCTGGGCTGGCAATCGCTTATCCCATTAGCTATATTGAACATATTATTGACGGGCATTTTTACCATGCGCGAAGAATTAAAAAACTGGTTGTTTAACTAATATATAGGACAGAACATGCAGTTAACCAACAGGTCAAAAGTAGTATCTAACAAAAAAATGAGCTTTGCTGAAAAGCTGTATTTGCCTGCCATAGTAAAAGGGCTTGCAATTACCATGAGCCATTTTTTCCGCAAGCCAGCTACTATATCATACCCCGAAGAAAAACGTTACATAGCCCCTGTATGGCGCGGCAAACACGTATTAAAGCGCGATGCTAACGGTGCGGAGAATTGCACTGCCTGCGGCCTTTGTGCCGTTGCCTGCCCTGCTGAAGCTATTACCATGACGGCTGCAGAGCGCAAACCGGGCGAAGAACATTTGTACCGCGAAGAAAAATACGCCGCTGTTTACGAAATAAACATGCTGCGTTGCATTTTCTGCGGCCTTTGCGAAGAAGCCTGCCCTAAAGAAGCCATCTTCCTTACCCCCGAACTGGTGCCAACCTACCTAAACCGCGAAGAGTTTATTTACGGTAAAGACAAACTGGTAGAGCCTATTGATAAGCGCGTGGATATTACCCAACGCCAAAAACATTTAGTAGAAAAGAAACAGTAATGGTAGAGTATATTTTTTACGCCCTTTCGGTTATATGCATAGCCTGTGCCCTACTGGTGGTTTTTTCTAAAAACCCTATACACAGCGTGCTGTACCTTATCCTTACCTTTTTTGCCATTGCCGGGCATTACGTTTTACTAAACGCCCAGTTTTTAGCCGTTGTGCATATTATAGTATATGCCGGGGCCATAATGGTACTCTTCCTCTTTGTTATCATGCTACTAAACCTAAATGCAGAAACAGAGCCTCACAAAAACATGATTACCAAAATAATGGCCACCGTATCGGGTGGGTTGTTGCTGGTAACGCTGGTAGGTTCTTTCCGCGCGGCAGGCCAGGTAGAAATGGTACGCCTTGATAATAGCAATATTGGCACTATAGAGAACTTAGGCAAAGTATTGTTTAACGACTTTTTACTACCCTTCGAAATATCGTCGGTACTATTCCTTTCAGCAATGATAGGCGCGGTTATACTGGGTAAAAAACAACTGTCATAACATGAAAGAAGTTATACAAGGCATCCCATTGAATTATTACCTGTTTTTAAGCACCGTGCTGTTTAGCATTGGGGTGTTAGGGGTATTATTCCGCCGGAATGCCATTATTATATTGATGAGTGTGGAGTTAATGCTTAACTCTATCAACTTATTGCTGGTTGCTTTCTCAGCCTTCCACGGCGATGCCAAAGCCCAGGTATTTGTATTTTTTATAATGATTGTAGCGGCTGCCGAGGTAGCTGTAGGTTTAGCGTTGATGGTACTTATATACCGCAACATTAAAACCCTTGATATTGACTTTCTTAATAAGCTTAAGTGGTAATGAAAGATATAGCTTGGTTGTTGCCCGCCCTTCCGCTTTTAGGCTTT
>JAIXUZ010000184.1 GCA_027483285.1 Bacteroidota bacterium | reverse complement strand
TCCACCAATTCAGGCAGAGATTCTTCTTCATTTAAAAAGGGGACTACAATAGATATTTCCATTCGCGTTTAGGCCATTCCGAAATTATTCGGGTCGTCTTTTTTATAGATGGCAGCTACTATTAACGCCATTATTGTTGATGCTATTGTGAACGTAACTAAAATTAATTCGGCAATAACTTTAGGGTCTACCAACCAATCGAATATTTTTTCTGTCCACTCAATAGCGTTCTCGTCGGCGCCTTGGTCTTCCAGTTTTGCTATTTCTTCTAGCTTTTTAGTTTCCAATTCTTTTTTATATTCTTCGCCAACAAATTGCAAGGCTACCAATGTTATAACAGTGAGCAATAAGGTAGCAAACAAGCCGGTTAACAATGCTTGTCCAAATGCTTTACCATAGCTAATGTAGCCACCAAGGCCTTTATCGCGCCATTGTTTTACAGCCATACCCATGCATCCTAAAAATAAAAGTGTTTTAAGAATGAAGGATAAAATGCTCCAAGCTGTAGAACCTTCAAACTCCTTGTCAATAAAAGACAATCCGTAAAGAACTATGCCTATTATAGCGCCCCACATTAAAACTAGTTTGGTCCGAGATACGGTTACGTTTGTTTCCATGGTTTTATGCTTTGGGCAAAGATAGAATTTTATTAGATGTTGCGAGTATACGGTTTTTTTCTATTTTTGCCATCGGTCCCGTACGACCAGCTCCCTTTGAACTCCCCCAGGACGGGAACGGAGCAAGGGTAGGAGGTTGTAGCGGTGCGATACGGGACCTTTTTTGTTTTCTCTTAATTGGATTTCGCCAATAAAAATTTTTACAGGGTTTTTCTAATAACAGATTTCGGCTTTAAACTTAGTTAAGCCATAGTTTTCTATAGCTGCCATCTTTATCATAATCATCAGCCTGTTTGGCAATATTAAAATACCGCTGGCCGCGTGGGTCGTTGCCCACCCCGGCAAGGTATGCCCAGTTGCCCCAGTTGCTGCTGGCATCATAGTCTATCAATTGCTGTTCAAAGTAAGCAGCCCCCAGGCGCCAATCCAGTTTTAAATCGTTGCACAGGTAGCTGGCAACATTTTGCCTGCCCCTGTTGCTCATAAACCCGGTAAGCTTGAGCTCCAGCATATTGGCATCAACAAAATCCACCCCGGTTTTACCGTCAATCCAGTCTTTTAGGTCTTTTTGGTTTGTGTCAACCACACCACCCGTATTGTCTTTTATACCGTTTTGCAGAAAGAATTTTTGGCGGTGTTTCTTCATCATAAACCTAAAATAATCACGCCATAAAAGCTCAAAAATCAACCAATAGGTGCTCTCGTTAGCGCTGTGTTGCTGCTCATACTCTTTTACCTGTTGGTATATATACCGTGGAGAAATGCAGCCTAAGGCAAGCCAAGCCGAAAACTTAGATGAGTAGTTTGCCCCAACAAGCCCGTTTCGGGTTTCTTTATATTGAGATAGGGACTTGGTTTCAAAAAAATAATGCTGTAACCGTTTTAAGGCTTCGGTTTCTCCGCCTTTAAAATAAAGCACTGCGCGGCTATCAGCCTTCGTTTCTTTTAAGCCCAATGCCTTTAGTGTAGGGATGGTAGATTTAGGTATAGCCGGTGTGTTTATTTTTGAGGGCGTATTAAATGCTGCCCTAACAGTAGCTTCTTTTTCCACCTTCTTTCTAAAGCTGGTAAAAACATCGGGAATGTCTTTTATAGAAAACGGTAGGTCTTGGGCATGGTACAGCGTGCTGGTGCTAAAGGTTTCGAGCACGCAATTATGCGGCCACAAGGCTTTTTCTACCTGTTCTTCAATTTGTTTTTCTTCGTAGGCTACTTCTTTTTTAGCGTAAACCCGGGTGGCCTTGTATTCTGCCGCAAGTTGGGGAAGTAAGTCGACAGGGTTGCCCTGCATAACTATTAAGCCCGAGCCTATGGCACGCAGTTCATCGTTTAGGGCTTTTACCGATTCTATAATAAAACGGGCCCTGAAACTGCCTGTTTTTTGAAAACCAAATTCAGTTGTAGCAAAATCGGCAGGGTTAAAAATATACACCGGAATAACTTCGTCGCTGTTATCAATAGCCTTAACCAGCGTTTCGTTATCTATCAGCCTTAAATCAGTTTTAAACCAAACAAATGCCCTGCGCATATCCTGAATATTAATACCTAAATATTACAATCAACAGGCAATATTGTTGCATTGCAGGACTTTGTAGCAGAATAGAAAATGCTTTAGCAGGTTAATGTCTGAACCGAAGATTAATTTAGATTAAGGGATTTATAATTCCCGCATAATTGTCTAAACAGGGTTAGGTTGATTAAACAAGATAGGCAGGACTTTATTTGGGGTTATATCACCTCAAAATAGCGTTTCCATTCCCAGTCGGTAACGTGCTTGTTAAACTGGCGTACCTCCCAAAGGCGCGTGCCGGTAAAGTGCTCTACAAAGGTTTCACCAAATAGTTCGTTAGCAATTTTAGAGTCGCGCATGAGGTTGGCGGCTTCGTCTAACGTACCGGGTAATACGCCATTGGTTTTATTTTCGTAGCCGTTGCCTTTGGTCATTTCTACATCCAGTTTCAGGCCCTTTTCAATACCATATAAACCGGCAGCAAGGCAGGCCGCCATTGCTAGGTATGGGTTAGAGTCGGAACCTACCACGCGGGTTTCTAACCTGCACGATTTTGAGCCTAATGGCAGGGCGCGCAGCATGGTAGTGCGGTTATCTACGCCCCATGTAAGTGTAGTAGGAGCCCAAGCCCCAACAACCAAGCGTTTGTATGAGTTGATGGTAGGGGCAACCATTGGTAAAATATCGCCAAAGCAAGCCAGTTGACCCGCCATGTAAGAGCGCATCATATCGCTCATTTTATGTTCTTTGTTGGCATCAAAAAACAGGTTGTTCTTTTTATCCTTATCCCACAGGCTTTGGTGCACGTGGCCGCTGCAACCGGGTAGGTTATCGCTTATCTTGGCCATAAAGGTTGCTATAATACCATACTGGTGGGCAATCTCCTTTACACCTGCTTTAAACAATACGGCACGGTCGGCAGATTCTAAGGCATCGGCATATAATACGGCAGCCTCTAAAACGCCGGGGCCGGTTTCGGTGTGGATACCTTCTACCGGCACGTTGTAGGCCGTCATCATATCCATAATGTCATTAAAAAAGCCGCGGTTGTTGCTTTGGCGCAATACAGAGTAGCCAAACATTCCGGGCGATATGGGTTTTAAATCGCGGTAGCCTTTTTCGTGGGCACTGTCTGATGTTTCTTTAAAATTGAACCACTCAAATTCCTGCGCAAAAAACGGAGAAAAGCCCATAGCGTGCGCCTTAGCAATAACCTTTTTTAGCAGGGTCCGGGGGCAGGTATCTTTAACACCGCTCTCGGCATGGCTAAAGTCGGCAAGTAAAATAGGCAGGCCATTCTCCCACGGAATTTCGCGGTAGGTGCCTGGGTCTATGGTAGCGTTAGAGTCGGGGTAGCCATTGTGCCAGCCCGTTACTTTGGCATTGTCGTAAGCAACGTCGCCGGCATCCCAACCAAACACCACATCGCAAAAGCCAAAGCCTCCATCGGCAATACTTAAAAACTTATCGCGGCTAACTACTTTGCCACGCAAAATGCCATCAATATCCGTAATGGCCAGTTTTACTTTATTTATGTTCGAGTTTTTTACCTTCTCTACTACTTGCTGTAATGTGTGTTGCATATATGTTTTCTTTACCTCATCCTAAATCCTTCTCCTAAAGG
>JAIXUZ010000045.1 GCA_027483285.1 Bacteroidota bacterium | reverse complement strand
GGTTGCTTCAACAAGATTCCTCCACAACGCCAATTGGATATCCGTTTGCGTAAAAAAATTATTGTTTGTGAATATTGCGGCCGTATTTTGGTAGACCCTGAATTGGCAGCCGAAGTTCAAGAAACAGAATAGTCAACCCTGTTTTTATTAAATTTTAAAAAGTCCCGCCCACCAGCGGGACTTTTTTTATGTTGGAGGAAGCTTTATCCCCTCTTGAGAGGGTTGTCAAAACAAAGCTTTGACGGGGTGTGTTGATTCTTTAGCTATTTTTACCCTCAATGCCGCATTACAAAATCCCATACCTCAATCTCCAACACGTAAACAGCCCCTTACTGGCCGCTTACCAAACCGCAGTAGCACAGGTATTCCAAAACTCCAACTACATAAATGGGGTTTATTGTGCCGATTTTGAAAAAGCCTATGCCGCCTATACAGGCACAGCATACTGTTCAGGCGTAAGCAACGGGTTAGATGCACTCATACTAAGCCTAAAGGCTTTAGGCATTGGGGTAGGCGATGAGGTAATTGTCCCCGCCCATACCTACATAGCCACCTGGCTGGCTGTAACCCATGTAGGTGCCACTATTGTCCCCGTAGATTGCGACCTGACCACCTATAATATTGATGCTAATCTTATAGAGGATAAGATAACCCCTCGCACTAAATGCATCATACCCGTCCATTTGTATGGGCAACCCAGCAATATGGAGGCTATTATGGCTATTGCCAATAAGCACAACCTGTATGTGGTAGAAGATAATGCCCAGGCCCATGGAGCTACCTTCAACGGACAAAAAACAGGGGCGTTTGGCCATATTAATGCTACCAGCTTTTACCCCGGCAAAAACCTGGGCGCCCTTGGCGATGCAGGAGCTATAACCACCAACAGCGCCGAATTGTACGATAAAGTAAACCACTTAAAAAACTACGGTTCTGCCATAAAATACCAGCATACTATGCTGGGTGGCAACAATAGGTTAGACGAGCTGCAAGCAGCCTTCCTAAACCTTAAACTACCCTTGCTTGATGGTTATAATGCAGAGCGAAACAGGCTGGCTGCGGCTTATAACAAAGGCTTAGCCGGGGTAGGGGATATTGTATTACCCCAAACAGTAACCGGTGCAACCCATGTTTACCATATATATATAATACGTACCAGCCGCCGTAATGAATTGCAACAATACCTGGCGGCCAATGGCGTAGAAACCCTTATCCATTACCCAACCGCGGTATACAATCAACCTGCCTATACGTATTTAGGTATTGATAAAGGTGCATACCCCAATGCAGCTATAGTAGCCGATACTTGTTTAAGCCTGCCTGTTTATCCCGGTTTATCAGATGGTGATATGGAATATATTATCAACATAATAAAAGGTTTCTTCACATAAAACCCTTTGTTAGCAGCCATTTTGCTTCATTTTTCCGACAAACAGAATAAAGTGTAGCCGATAAAAAACAACATTTGCAGCATCAATTCGTTAAGTTTGCCAACAAATCATAGTTAGATTTCCCACAATAGTTTGGCAGAAATGAATAATTATGTATTTTCGCCACCCACGTTTTAAACAACAATTGTAAATACCAAACATCAAAATTACTAACAATTAAAATTTAAAGACAATGAGCAAAGAGCAAACCAAGTCTGGTTCAGGCGACCTTCGTTGGTTATTCAACCTTTTGGTAATTGTAGTAGAGTTTGCAATCGCATACGCTATCTTCAAATTCGTATTTGGTAACCCAAGCAACTTTGAAGGAAACAATCCCGACAATCACCCATTAAAAGGCAACTTCTTGGGTATTATTTACAAAGGCGGTATCATCGTGCCTTTCCTTGTTACTTGTTTTATGCTTGTTATCACTTTCTCTTTAGAGCGTTTTATGACAATCGCCCGTGCAAGTGGTAAAGTTAGCGCCAAAAAATTCGTACGCGACCTGCAAGTTATGGTTGACCGTGGCGAAATTGACAAAGCTATCGCTTCTTGCGATGTGCAAAAAGGTTCATTGGCTAACGTAATGAAAGCCGGTCTTATCCACTACAAAGAGTTAAGCGCTAGCTCAACCCTAGATAAAGACCAAAAAGTTCTTTCATTACAAAAAGAGTTAGAAGAAGCTACAGCCCTTGAGCTGCCTATGCTTTCTCAAAACATGATTATCCTTTCTACCATTGTATCTATCGGTACCCTTATCGGTCTTATCGGTACGGTACTTGGTATGATCCGTGCATTCGCCGCTCTTTCTGACACTGGTTCTGCCGGTGCTGCTGCCCTTGCAACTGGTATCTCTGAGGCTCTTATCAATACCGCTATCGGTATTATCTCGTCAACGTTTGCTATCGTGTCGTACAACTACTTCTCTACGACTATAGACAACCTGACCTACAAAATTGACGAAGCTGGTTTCAGCCTTGTTCAATCATTTGCAGCTTCTCAAAAGTAATTAACACGGGCTTTATAACCCTTAATTAGCACAGATATGCCGAAGATAAAAATGCCGAAGAGCAGTCCTTCCATCGATATGACACCGATGGTTGACTTAGCCTTCCTTCTTGTTACCTTCTTCATGCTGGCAGCTCAATTCAAACCCGAAGAACTGGTAGCCGTTGAAATTCCAACGTCTATTGCCGAAAATGAAATACCACCAAAGAATATTATTGGTATTACAATTTCGCCCGATAATAAAATACTCTTTAATGTTGACGGCATAGACCGCCGCCAGCAAATGCTGAAAAGCATGTCTGCTAAGTATAAAATAGATTTTACACCGCAGGAGTATGAAAAATTCGGCAAAATGGGAATGTTTGGAGCCCCTATGGCTCGTATGAAAGACTTCATAAATACCAAAGATGAAGGCGAACGTAAAAAGTTCCCTAATCTTGGTATACCGGTCGACTCGCTAGATAACCAACTACGTGATTGGGTTTTTGTATCGCGTATGGCTTTTGGCGCCGACCCTGCTAACCAGCCCGTTATTACCATAAAAGCTGATAACAATACCGAGTACAAATCTGTACACGCTGTTATTGAGGCTTTGCGCGATAACAAGGCTAACGCATTTACACTTATAACAAGCTTAGAAGGCAAAAATCAATAACGTTTAACCCTAAAAACACAAAAACATGGCAGAATTAGGTGGTGGTGGAGATAGTGGCGGGGGTAAACATGGCAAGGCCCGGGCAAAAAAATCATCAAACCGTGTCGATATGACACCGATGGTTGACTTGGCTTTCCTTCTTCTTACCTTCTTCGTACTTACCACAACATTCCGTACTCCCCAGATTATGGAGATTACAGTACCGGCTAAAAAGGAGAAAGATGATCCAATTAAGCCTACTAAATTTCCCGGTGCTATCACCGTTTATCTGGCCGAGAAAAATAAAATCTATTGGATTAAAGGCGAGCTTCCTAAAGATGTTCCTCCAACCCTTACTCCAACCAGCTACGGTAAAGATGGCATCCGCAAAGTCTTTTTAGATAATAACAAAAAGCTTAACGATGAGATTAAAGCCATTGAAAAGGATGCCCTTGCAGGCAAAGTTCCAATGGACTCTGTTAGCCCGCGTACAAACAGGCTTAAAGGCGCTTCTATGAAAGAGTCGAACGGCCAGTACGGTTTATTGGTAGTTATTAAAGCTGACGATAAATCGAGCTACAAGAATTTAGTAGATATGTTTGACGAGATAAACATTACCAACGTAGCCAACTACGCCCTTGTTCCGCTTACACCGCTGGACAAACAGGCTCTGGAAGGCTTAAAGTAAAAAAAAGTAACTTTTTTTATGTAAATTAGTAATGTATTGCATCGTTATAGTATAAAAAGGAATAAATATGAGCGCAAACAATTTTGAAACATTCGACGACCTGGTCTTCGAACACCGTAACCAGGGTTACGGCGCTTATCTTATCCGCAAGCGTTATAGCCGCAACGTACTTGTTGCTATGGCCGTTGGTATTGCTATCCTTATTTTGTTATCTGCCATCCCTGCAATTTCTGCATGGATTACAGAACTGACAAAAGAAGAGATTAAAAAAGATACCAAAGTAGAGCTTGTAGATATTAAGCCGCTAGAGGAAACAACCCCTCCACCGCCGCCGCCACCACCAGATGAGTTACCTCCACCAAAAATTGATATGGTGAAGTTTACTGAGCCTGAGGTAGTAGATGAGCCGGTTAAGGATGAGGACCTTCCGCCCCCTATTACACCCGATAACAAAAACATTGGTAACGAAAATGTTGAAGGGGAAGATATTATTGAATTACCACCAGATAACAGTGGTAACCAGGTAGTAGAAGAACCCGCAGCACCGCAAATTTTTACGGTGGTAGAACAAATGCCATTGTTCCCGGGTGGCGAAGATGCCCTTTTAAAGTACTTAGGTAAAAACATTAAGTACCCCGAAATGGCCCGCGACGCTAACACACAAGGCACCATCTACATCACTTTCGTAGTTGATGAAAATGGCAAGATTAAAGAACCTAAAGTACTGCGTGGCCTAACCGGCCCCGGTGCTAAAGACTGTGCCAACGAGGCTATCCGTGTAGTAAGCGGCATGCCTGCTTGGTCGGCCGGTAGGCAAAACGGTAAGGCGGTACAAGTACAGTACAACCTGCCAGTTAAGTTTACCCTACGCTAAACAGCATTTTGAAACATTAAAAAAAGGCGACTCCAAAAGAGGTCGCCTTTTTTCATAATTCATAATTCATAATTCATAATTCTGCCAACTGGCAACCGGCAACTGCCAACTGATTACTATCTTCGCACCAATGAAAAAGATACTGGTAGCCAACCGTGGCGAAATAGCCCTGCGCGTTATGCGTACATGCCGCGAAATGGGTATTAAAACCGTTGCCGTATACTCTACGGCCGACCGTAACTCGCCCCATGTAAAATATGCTGACGAGGCTGTATGCCTTGGCGGCCCTGCCTCAGCCGATAGTTACTTAAACAAACAAAAGATAATAGACGCCTGCAAAATGTTGGGCGTTGATGGTATACACCCTGGCTACGGGTTCTTGTCTGAGAATGCTGAGTTTTGCCGCATGGTTACCAATGCAGGTATAACCTTTATTGGTCCAAGTCCAGAGGCTATGGAAATTATGGGCAGCAAACTGGCCGCTAAGGCTGCCGTTAAAACCTATAACATTCCTTTAGTGCCGGGTTTAGATGTGGCTATTACCGATGTGGAAGCCGCCAAAAAACTATCTGACGAAATTGGCTACCCTATCCTTATCAAAGCATCGGCCGGTGGCGGTGGCAAAGGCATGCGTGTGGTTGAAGAACCAGGCCAGTTTGAAGAGCAGATGAACCTGGCCGTTAGCGAGGCTAAATCAGCCTTTGGCGATGGTGCTGTGTTTATAGAAAAGTATGTATTATCTCCCCGCCATATCGAAATTCAGGTAATGGCCGATAAGCATGGTAACAGTGTGTATTTATTTGAGCGCGACTGCTCTGTACAACGCCGCCACCAAAAGGTGGTTGAAGAAGCCCCCAGCGCCGTTTTAACGCCCGAAATACGCAAAGCAATGGGCGAGTGTGCCGTTGATGTTTGCAAGGCTTGTAACTACTACAATGCGGGCACGGTTGAGTTTATTGTGGATGATAAGCTAAACTTCTACTTTCTGGAGATGAATACCCGCCTGCAGGTAGAGCATCCTGTTACCGAAATGATATCGGGGGTTGACCTGGTGAAGGAACAGATTAACGTAGCCCGCGGAGAAAAGCTGTCATTTAAACAGGAAGACCTTAAAATAAACGGGCATGCAATGGAAATCCGCGTGTATGCTGAAGATCCGCAGAATAATTTCCTTCCTGATATTGGCACCCTTACCCGCTACCGCCGCCCTTATGGCTTAGGTGTTAGGGTTGACGATGGTTTTGAAGAGGGTATGGATATACCCATTTACTACGACCCTATGATATCTAAGCTGATAACCCACGGTAAAGACCGTACAGAGGCTATTGACCGCATGATAAGGGCTATTGACGATTACGAAGTAGCAGGCGTAGAAACCACCCTTGGCTTCTGCAAGTTTGTATTACAGCACCCGGCCTTTGTTTCGGGTAAGTTTGATACCGGTTTTGTAAAAGACCATTTTAAACCTGAATACCTTCAAACCAAAGTGGGTAATACTGAAGAAGAAACTCTGGCCGCTTTATTAGCTGCCGGCATACATAGCAAAGCAACGGTGGCAGCACCCGCGCAAACCACAACTACAACCCAACAATCTAAATGGCGCGAACGCCGTTACAACTAATGAGCAATATTTCACCATTAAAAGCCATATCGGCTATAGACGGGCGCTACTGGAACATAGCCCAACCCCTTACTGCCTATTTTTCTGAAGAAGCCCTGATGAAGTACAGGGTGCGTGTAGAGATTGAATATTTTAAAGCGCTTTGCAACATTCCCTTGCCGCAACTAAAAGATTTTCCGCACAATGCTTTTTCGCAACTGGATGCTATTGTTGCTGATTTTTCTGAAGCCAATGCGCTGGAGATAAAAGAGATTGAAAAGACTACCAACCACGATGTTAAAGCGGTTGAGTACTTTATAAAGGGCCGTTTTGAGCAACTGGGCCTGCAACAGTTTGCTGAGTTTATCCATTTTGGGTTGACTTCGCAAGACATTAATAATACTGCCATTCCGTTAGCTCTTAAAGAATATTTAGAGCAGGAGTTTGATGTGCAGCAGGAACATTTGCTTAACCGCTTAGGTGAGCTTGCCGACCAGTGGAAAGATGTGCCTATGCTGGCACGCACCCACGGGCAGCCTGCATCGCCAACACGTTTGGGCAAAGAGCTTGATGTTTTTTTTGAGCGCCTTAGCGTACAGTTTGCTTATTTGGAAACTGCCTTGCATTCGGCTAAGTTTGGTGGTGCTACGGGCAACTTCAATGCACACAAAGTAGCCTATCCAAATATCGACTGGCATGCTTTTGCCGATAATTTTATTGATAATACCCTAGGCTTAGACCGCTCGTACCCAACTACGCAAATAGAGCATTACGACAGCCTTGCAGCCATTTGCCATACATGCGCCCGTATCAACACCATCCTTATCGATTTTTGCCGCGATATGTGGACATATATCTCTATGGATTACTTCAAACAAAAGCTAAAAGAGGGCGAAGTAGGTTCATCGGCTATGCCACATAAGGTTAACCCTATCGACTTTGAAAATGCCGAAGGCAACCTGGGTATTGCCAATGCCTTGTTCGAGCATTTAGCGGCCAAACTCCCAATATCTCGCCTGCAGCGCGACCTTACCGATAGTACCGTTTTGCGTAACCTGGGTGTGCCTTTTGCACATAGCTATGTAGCCATTGTATCGCTTACCAAAGGCTTAAATAAACTATTACTTAACGAGGATGCCATAAATGCTGATTTGGAACGTAACTGGGCGGTAGTGGCCGAGGCTGTGCAAACCATCCTTCGCCGCGAAGGATACCCAAAACCCTACGAAGCATTAAAAGCACTTACCCGCACCAACGATAAAATTACCCAACAAAGCATGCACGCGTTTATTGATGGCTTGGATGTTTCTGCTGATATTAAAGTGGAGCTAAAAGCCATTACACCATTTAATTATACCGGCGCGTGAAGAATATAATATCCCTTGTCTTTTTTCTTACTGTTGCTGTTGCGTTAAACGCACAAGCGCCAAAGCCTTATAAATACATGGAGTATCTTAAATCTACTCCGCGTACCATCTATTTTAGGGATAGTGTGTTTGCCATAGAATCTATGCGCCCGTTTGAGAAAAACGGATACGGAATTTCTGATTTTACTAATGAATTTGTATCATTCCAAATCGTAAAGTTAGTACCCGACTCGCATTTGTTCAGGCTTATTGGCTTGCGCTCTACACGTACAGAGTTTAATGTGGTAGAACCTAAAGAGCCCAGCCAGCTTATGGCCCTGGACTTAACATACATACCTTCAGGCTCAATTTTATATACTGAATTTACTACTGATGCTAAGTTGTTTCTTGATATTATCAAGTTCTCTAAAACAGCACAAGCCTTAGATAGTATTGCTAAGTTTAAAGAATTTTCGCTGGAAGATGAAAATTACAGCGTACTGTTTTTTAGTGCAAATATCGACCTTGGGTTTGGGGCTAAAAAGAAAATGTTTAACCTGATGGTGTTTTCTAAACACAAATACGAAAGTGCAATAAAGCCTAAGTATACTTATAAGGTTGATGTGCAGGAGGCCGATTTGTTTTATACCAAAAACCAGAAACACGATACACTTTTCTTCTCTTCGTCAAAAGGTATATTAAATAATACTGATGCGCTGGATAGCTTAATACATAAAGCTGCCGGCGAACCTCTTTTTTGTTTGGAAATGCTTGGGACACGCGTATATTCAAGCCTTGATTTTATTGCCCAGACACTCGACTTTGATAAGGAGGTTTCTGACGATAGCAAGCCTTATTCTTTTGTAGTTAACAAAACGGATAAAATGGCTTTTCAGGTAGATTATGAGTATTTTACAGAAGATTTGGAAGGCCTGCTAAAAGACATTCCAACTATAAAATCGCAAATTGAAACACTGTGTAGTGGCTTTGGAATTACTGTTCCTGCCGAGGTTACCAACTTCTTAAATACTTATAAAACCCAGGAGTACTTTGTAAAGCTATACACCGTTGGCGATTATGCAGCACGCTTTAAACTCATCAACTTTCACGAGAATAAGCGCATCATCTTAACCATTGCATCAAAAGGGGCTATAAAACAGTAGCCCTATTGCTTTATAAACCTGCCCTGCAAAGGCTTTCCTCCATTAACAACAAGGTAGTAAATACCCGTTGGCAGGCCTTCAGAATTTACCTTCACCAAGCTACCATTTACCGGCTGCGATTGTACTTTTTGCCCTGTTCCGTTATATACATCCAGCGTGGTGTAAACGCCATTCAAAGGCAAACGCATCCATAATTCGCTTTGCGCCGGGTTAGGGTAAACAACAACCTTTTCAGCCTTTTCCTCCGCTACGCCTATAGTGGTTTTAGGCTGACGTTTCCAATGGTTATCGCCATCCATTACCACTTGTGTCCATGCATTTAGTGTATCATCGGTTTGCTCTAAAATTGGGCAGTAAACATATTGGGCAACACTGCTGTCTGCTTTAACATTTAATATCCCATAGCCATGCTGTAACAACTCTGTATATACATGGTTGGGGTTTACAATGTCTATATACTCCACAATCACTGGCTGTAGCGATGCGTCGTACCCCATCTCATCAAAATTACCACGGCTCACACTCGTTGGCAAAAACTCAACTGCTACAGAGCCCACACCCGTTTCAGGAAAATACACCAAGTCGTCCTGCGCATCCAAAGGCAAATCGGCCAACTGCGAAAAATGTGAATCACCTGATACAAACACCACGTTATCTATGTTTAACGAGTCGATGAATTTCAGCATCCTTTCGCGCTCTAAAGCATACCCATCCCATGCATTTTCAAATAGCACCGCTGTGTTACTACCCAATAGGTTTTCCAATCCTTGAATGCTCCAGTAGGTAACCATTTTGGGCGTGCCTACTATCTTCCATTTAGCGGTTGATGCAGCCAAACCGCTGGTAAGCCAGTTGTATTGTTCAAATCCTAACACGCTAAGGTTTCCGGGACTGATTTCATCAATATCATCATAACTTTGCATATCTATCATAAATATGTCGGCTATACCCCAGCTAAGCTTACGGTATATTTTATTAATGTCGCTAGGGTCGGGTGGGGTAGTGGGCGTAAACTCATAAAAGGCCCGTTCGCCTAACAGGATACTTTGCTTAAAATCATGGTTGTCCCATGTTTGTATCCACGGGTGCATTTGGCGGGCAAGGCGCAAATCAGGGTCCAGCAGGTAATACATATGCCTTTCCCTCCACTCGTCAATATTAGCGGGTTGTGTGGGGAATGGGTCGGTAATCCTTATCTGCTCATCAGGGTCTACAAAGTCATATATATAATCGCCCAGGTGAATGATGGCATCAATACTTGCATCCTTTGCCATATGGCGGTAAGCATTAAAGTAGCCAGAAAAAATACTGGAGCACGATACCACCCCAAAGTTTACCGGTTGGTTAGGGTTTACAGATGCTGTGCGCGTTCGCCCTGTTACCGATAACGAATTGCCCGGCGCATAGAAACGGTAGAAGTAATCAGTATAAGGCTGCAAACCCGTTGCTATTGGCTTTATGGTATAGGTGTTGGTTGATGTGCAAACCTCGGTACCGCTGGCTACCACATTGGTAAAAAGGCTATCGGTAGCTACCAGCCAGGTAATATCCTGTCCTTCGGTTGATGGGCCTGCATACGTCCACAGTTGCACGCTGGTGCTTGTTGGGTCGCCCGATGCTACCCCGTAAATAAACGGCGCATGCAAGGTATCAGCATACATATTAAGGTTGCTCTGCGAGTAACCCGCAGATGATAGTACTAGGAAAAGAAGAACAACGTGTTTCATGCTCTCAATGTAAACAATAAATTTTAATTTTCATTTTCACCAAGGAGGGAATTTAACAGAATGACTATACTCCCCTCACAATAACCCTCTCCACCAAATTACTGCCAAATGCATACGGTATATATGCGTACGATGGTATGGGTTTGGTGATAATAAGGTTGGCCACTTTGCCACGGGCTATGGTGCCCAATTGCTCCGATAGTTCCAATGCCTTGGCGGTATTTATAGTTGCCGCATTAATAGCTTCTTCGGGTAGCATCTTCATTTTTATACACGCCAGCGCCACTACCATACACATATTACCCGTTGGCGATGAGCCAGGGTTATAATCAGACGCTATGGCCACAGCTAGGCCGGCCTCAATAAGTTTACGTGCCGGTGGGTAATCTAGGTTGATAAAAAATGCCGAAGCAGGCAACAGGGTAGGCATTGTGTTAGAGCCTAACAGGGCTTCAATCTCCGCATCGCCTGCATGCTCTAAATGGTCAACAGATAAGGCATTGTATTTAACCCCCACCTGCACCCCGCCCGAAAAGTCGAGCTGGTTGGCATGCAGTCTGGGTTTTATATTTAAGCTGATGGCTTTTTCCAGTATACGGCTGGTTTGCTCAACGGTAAAAAATCCACGGTCGCAAAACACATCGCAGTAGTCGGCAAGGCCTTCGCCTGCAACACGGGGTAGCATCTCGTTAATCACCAAATCAATATATCCCTCGCGGTTTTCCTTGTATTGCGCGGGGAACGAGTGTGCGCCTAAGAATGTAGTTTTAACAAACAGGTTGGTGTTTTCTTTTACCTTGCGGGCTACGTGTAATATCTTCAGTTCATCTTCAACCGTAAGGCCATAGCCGCTCTTAATCTCCACCGCGCCTGTGCCGTAGCTTTTTATCTCTTCAATACGCAGCATGGCAGCATCAAAAAGCTCCTCCTCATTGGCGTGTTGCAACCGCGCCGCCGAGTTTAAAATACCCCCGCCACGTTTGGCTATTTCTTCATACGATAAGCCTTTAATCTTATCTACAAACTCCCCCTCGCGGCTGCCGGCAAATACCAAATGGGTATGGCTGTCAACCCATGCAGGTAGCACCAAACGGCCTGTGGCATCTATTATTTCGTCGTAGTTTATGTTGTCTTTATCAAGGCTATCCATTGGGCCAAAAGCCTTAATTGTTTCCCCTTCTATCAATAAAAAAGCATTATCAACCGTTGGCAGTTCAGCCATGTTGGCCCCTTTGCTAATGGTTATGCTGTAATAGTCAACTCCTACAAGTTGCTTTATATTGGTAATTAATGTCGTCTTCATAAGCAATGGCTAAGATAAAATTTTAGTGCTCATTCAGCTGCTTTTTCAATTCATCAATTTGTGTTTGTAAACCACGAGTGTACCTATAGCCCCATTCAAAAATCTCATCGGCAGTTTCAATATCCAGCACCCCAAAGCGGCTCATACTCGGCGGTTCTATAAACAAGTCACATAATGTTTCTTTCACTTTTACAGATGAGCTAAGTGAAAGGTGGAAACTGCGGTCGAGCATATCCTTCATGTGTAAATGCTCTACCTGCGTGCTTATAGAGTTTACATGCACCCCAATAATTTTGTCGCACTTGCCAATAAGCGGCTCTACCGGAAAGTTGTTCAATATCCCGCCATCCAGCAGCATATAGCCATCCAGTTCTACAGGCTCAAACAGCATAGGGATGCTGGACGATGCCATGATGGCTTTGGCCAGGTTACCTCCTTTGGAGAAATAGACTGATTTACAGTTGACAATATCGGTGGTGGCTATATTTAGGGGGATGGGTAGCTTATCAAATGAATTGTGCGGAAAGTGCTCTAGATAAATCTCCTCAAAGGCTTTCATATCAAATAATCCCGCCTTGCGGAACAATAAATGCGACAGGTTAAAAAAGCTCGCCTTTTTTGCAATTTCGAGTATTTCTTCGGGGGTACGCCCTGCGGCAATAAAAGCACCCATCATAGCACCCGCGCTGGCTCCCGATATTATATCAGTTTTAATACCAAACTCATTTAATGCTTTTACAACACCCAAATGGGCAAAGCCGCGGGCTCCTCCACCTGATAAAACCAATCCTACCGTTTTCATTTGGCTAAATTACGTTTAAAGCCATGCTATTCGCGATACCATCAATAGTTATACTTACCATATTAATACCCTGTGTTGCATTGGTTATGTCAAGTGGAATTTGGTTTTCGCCTGCTTTTATATTTGTACTGGTTGATATAAGTAGAAAGCACTAAAAATTACGCACTATTTACCCGGCGGCACGCCATTGCTGCGGTCTTGCGGAATGGTTGGCGTTGCGGGGCTTGTATTGTTTTGCGGAGTTGGTACCGATGGGGCCGTTGGGTTATAGGGCTGGTTATTGTTTGGTACAGGGTTACCTGGTTGCGGATTGTTACCCGGTACTACAGGATTACCCGGCTGTTGCCTTTTTATGGTATCGGTGTAGGTAGGTTTTACTACAGGGTCGGTATTTTTATTGGCAGGGCCGCGCCAAACAGGTTGCTTGTTTTTAGGGCCTATAGTATCTATTACTTGTGCAGATGCGCTAAACGTTAGTAGCGTTAATGCGGCTATGATGATTGCTTTCATGATGTTCTGATTGGGTATATACTAGAACACTAAAAAACAGGGGAATGTTGTAGAAACAATAATCTTAAACGTAATTCAGCACAAACTCAACACGTTTGTCTAATTCACCGGGGGGAATATCAACCAGCTTATAGCCTAGATTGGCATAGGTTTGAGTGATGAAAGAATGGATGAGCGAGCTTTCGGCAAATGTTTCGCGGCGCTCGTTGTCATTTTTAAAAATGGTATGCCAGGGTGGGGTAACAAACACTATCGTATTGTATTTATAATCGCGGGCGGCCTGTCGCAAATTTTCTTTCACTTCCAGTTCCTGGCGGTATAAAAAGGCTAAGGCATCGGGTATGCCGCGGTCAAAAAATACGTTTATCCCTTTGGGTATTTCGTTGTACG
>JAIXUZ010000059.1 GCA_027483285.1 Bacteroidota bacterium | reverse complement strand
GGGTCTTCAATAAACTTCTCCATGTACATGCCATCGTTACCAAAAGCCGCTTTGGCTTCGGTACGGGCGCTGTCCCATGCTGCTTCCAGTTCATCTTCACTCCAAATAACCCGCATGCCTTTGCCACCACCACCGGCAGTAGCTTTCATCATTACAGGGTATTTTATTTTCTTGGCCGTTTTTTTAGCGTCTTCCAAATCGGCAAGCAATCCTTCAGAACCCGGTACAACAGGCACACCTGCAGCTATCATGGTTGATTTAGCAGAAGCTTTATCGCCCATAGAATTAATCATATCGGGCGATGCACCGATAAACTTAATACCGTATTGCTGGCAAATGGCAGAGAACTTAGCATTCTCAGACAAGAAACCATAGCCAGGGTGTATTGCATCGGCATTGGTTATCTCCGCTGCCGAAATAATGTTCGGCATATTAAGGTATGAGTCTTTGCTTGATGGTGGGCCAATACAAACAGCCTCATCGGCAAAACGTACGTGCAGGCTTTCACGGTCGGCGGTAGAATATACCGCAACAGTTTTAATACCCATCTCTTTAGCCGTGCGGATAACGCGTAGCGCTATCTCGCCGCGGTTGGCAATCAATATCTTATTAAACTGCCTGATTTGTGGTTCAGCCGCAGTTTTCTTAACTTCTTTTTTAGCCATGGTAATGGGGGATTAAATCGGCTCTACCAAAAACAATGGCTGGTCGTATTCTACCGGCGATGAGTCTTCGGCTAACACCTTAACTATGCGGCCCGACACTTCGCATTCAATCTCATTAAACAACTTCATAGCCTCTATAATGCACACTACTTTGCCCGGAGCCACCTCATCGCCAACACTTACAAAGGTTGGCTTATCAGGGCCTGCAGAGCGGTAGAAAGTACCAATCATAGGCGATTTTACTGTAATGTAGTTACCGTTATCTGCCGGGGCAGCCTCTTTTTGGGCAGGGGCAGAACTAACGGGGGCAGGGGCAGCCTGCTGAACTACCTGCGGGGCAGGGGCGGCAATTACCTGTGGCTGCTGGTATACTACAGGCTGGGCATTGCTGTTTTCGTTCTTAATGGTAAGTTTAATTTCTTCAGTTTCAATCTCCAGGCCACTAACGCCTGTTTTAGAAACCAATTTAACTAACTCCTGAATATCTTTTAATTCCATAAGGATAGATTGAATTAAACCAAGGCGGTAAAATTAAACAATAAACATATCAGCCAACAAAAAATATTTTATAGCAATTGTAGCTCTTTTTATACTTTTTTGACCTGTTTCATTTGACAAATACAGTAAAAACATCAAATTTTGCAATTTTCAATAAATTATAATAAGTGGGTGATAGGCGGTTTTTTTATACTTTTCGGGCATGTTAATCAAGCCATCGACATTAGAGAGCAACAAACACGGGATAAAAATTGGCTCGGTAACGTATGAAGATTTAGCAGCGGGTGCTGCGCTTGTTACCGAAGCTTATGCCACAGGGTATGATATTATTAAGGTACAATGCAACAGCAGGGAGATTGATATGTTTAACCGCGTTGAGCAATTGGGCATGCCCTATGCTACAGCCCAAACAATTGTACAATCTAAACTTGATATTGCTAACTACTCCCCTGCACCGCTAAGCCATGCCATTGATTTTGAATTGGAACAACTTACCGATCCAGAATTAGCATATTCTTTATCATACAATATTATGAAGGATATGGGGAAGTATTATTTTGACAATCCCATTAATAATACCCTGTTTACTAAAAAGGCGGTGATTGAATTGCATGCCGAGTTTATCAAAGACTTTGTTGTAAACCCAACACCCAACAGACAGGCGTTTTTTTACCAACATAATGGCGAATATATTGGCTTTATAGCGGTATTGATGGATGGTAATGTAGGCCGCCCATATCTTGGGGGCGTAGTAGATGAATATAGGCAGCATGGCTGCGGATCGCAATCATATAAAAAGGTTATAGAGCAGGTTTTTATTCCAAACGGTATTAAAACTGCTTATATGGAAACTCAAATGCAAAATATGCCCAGCATGGTAACTGCCATGCTTAAGGGCCATGCATTTTACCCCTCGCAATCGTTTGTACGGCTACACCTATTTCCGTTAGCGGGTTATATTGGCGCTAAAGCAACTGCTATTGACGCACTTGGCGACTACACAAAACTAACCCGTAGTAAGCATGTAAAAGGTATACCCGGCACTGTATACAATGTGATTAATGTTGATGGGTATACCCTACAAGCACAGCAAATACTAAACAACGGCGTTGCCGCAGGCTACCATTATTTTGAGCACTATGGGTAATAACATTAGCATAGTAGTGCCAACCTACAACAGCCAAAGTTATATTGCCGATAGCCTAGCTACTATTATGCAGACAGTCATTCCACTATTTAAGGATATTGAACTGGTGGTGGTAAATGATGGCGGCAATCTGGATATTGAAGGCATACTTACCAAGCTGAAAAACACCTATGGCATTGCTGTAGCTTATATTATTTTAAAGCGAAATAACGGTCAGTTTTGGAGTACCAATGTGGGCATTATTAATGCTCAGTATGATACTATTATTACTATTGATGACGACCTTAGCTACCCGCCCGCCAGCATTGCAAGTCTTGTAAAACTTGCCAAACAAGATAAGTTTGTAGTATACGGTACGGTAAAAAAGAGTGGTTTTCTTCACCTATCGCGCATAGCTGTGTACTGGCTATGCAGCAAAAAAATGGGTTCCAGCCTCCGCTACTTTAGCCGTGGGCTTATTGACAACCCAGCCGAATTGAATGTGCCAATTGATGTGTATTTTGAAGGGCTGCCTGATTTTAAAAACTACTATACCAATATTTATATCCCCGAAGGAAAACAAAAGGCCAACCACCCTAACCTAAACTTACAAAGTCTTTGGCGCAAAATAGGCATCGCATTCAACTACACCTATATCTACCCAAAAAACAAGCTACCTTATTTAATTGCGCTTAATGCAATGCTCGCGTTTGTATTATTGATGCTAAACCACATAGTATGGGCATTTGTGGTTACCCCTACTTTTATACTTGGCATTGCCGGGATGCTTAAATACTATCTAAGCCCACTAAAACGCAGAGTATCAGAAATAGAATACGAAATAAAAAGACTATAATTAGTTTAAGCGGCCGTTAGCTATTAATGATGCTACGTTGCGGTACACATTTTCTGCCGATAGGTTAAGGTAGTGGTTAAGCACTGCAATTTGCATGCTCGGGGTCAGTGCCATAGCATCTTCAACCACATTACCCGTTAAAAATACCTGTTTAGCATCGTATACTTCGTAATGGATAGAGAACATGCTAAGTGGCTTAAAGGCTAGGTTTAAACCTTTGTTGCCCTTTACTTCAAATAGCGAAACAAATATGATGTAATCGTAACCAACCTTTGTGGCTAACCCATCAAGGGTTAACTTTTCCATAGGGCCAATTTGTACCCCTTTGTATTTTACCTTTTTGGTAACCAGCTTTTCTTTTTTGGTGATAAAGTTTTTGCGCTTAAACTTAACCTTTGCGGTACGGTCTACCAGCGTTGGTTTTAGGTGCAGGGTATCATCAACACCTGTAACGTATACGTCAAAGTCGGTTAAATCGGGTTTGGCAAGGCGGGCAAAGGTTGTGCGTGCCTGGTCTACCCAACTGGCAGGGGTAATTTTATTAGCGGCCAATACCCTTACCACATTGCTGTTTAGGGCAACGGCATTGGGTGGAACAACCAGTATTTTAGGCCTGCCGCTTTGGGCGTTCAGGGCAAAAGGCAGTATCAGTAAAAGAAGTAAAATCCTCATAGTATGGTACAAAGTTACGGCTAAAAACGTAAGCGGTAGTGTTGTTTGGTCAACTCAGGCTTAAAAAACACCAACCCGCTAAAAAATAAATCAACGGTAACCTTTACCCGCGGGTGCGCTTTTATCTCTTCCCAGGCCTCTTCCATCCCGCCCGACCAGTGTATGTCGTGAAAAACAAATACCGTATCGCCATAGGCTTTTTCTAGGCATTGGTTAAAATAAGCAAGCGTAGGCTCCTTGCGGTGGTTACCATCAAAAAATACAAAGTCTAAACGGGGTTGTGCCGATATTATTGCAAGCAGCAGCACATCAAAATTACCCACCTGAACCTCAACATTAGTTATCCCCAGCTTTTGCAGGTTTTGGCGGGCCAGCGCAGCCGTTTCCGGCGAGCCTTCTACACTAACCACCTTGGCATCATCAAAAGCCGATGCCAGGTAAGCAGTGCCTATACCCAATGAGGTGCCTAATTCCAATATGTGTTCAGGCTGAAAATATTTAACTAAACGGTTTAGCAACCGCCCGTGCCTGCGTCCTATAGCCGATTTTTTGGCAATATCCTGCACCGGGTAGGTATAGGTATTGCCATTGCCTGTTCCCGCGCCATAATCAACCACCTCTATCACCAACGGGCTTTTCTTTAAATCAGCCTTCAGCCTTTCTATCCGCATACACATACCCGTATCGCCCTTACGCTTTATGCATTGGGTTATCAGGTTGTACATAAACGGCGAATGTGCATCGTGCCGCGTTTGCCCCGTTATATAGTGTTGTATGTATTTTAGTGCTTGACTCATATTATTAAAATCCCTCTCTCCTTCGGGGAGAGGGATTTAGGGAGAGGGGCTCTTATTGGTTTCTTCTTACTGTAGTGGCATTTGCCTGCGCCGCAGGGGTTATTACAATATCCTGAATATACACATGCTTAGGACTTTCGGTTATAAAGTAAACGCTTTCTGCAATATCAGCAGCTATTAGCGGCTCAACATTTTCATATACCTTCTTCGCGCGTTCCTCATCGCCATCATAGCGCACAATGCTAAATTCCGTTTCGGCCATGCCCGGCGCTACCGATGATACTTTTATGCCATGCGCATGTAAATCTATACGCATACCTTTAGTTAGTGCCTCTACCGCATGCTTGGTAGCGCAGTACACATTGCCGTTAGGGTACACTTCTTTGCCTGCTATAGAGCTTATATTGACAATATGTCCGCTCTTTTGACTAATCATCATATTACATACAACCTTGCTAACGTATAGCAAACCCTTTATGTTGGTGTCTATCATACGCTCCCAATGGTCCAGGTGGCCGTCTTGTATGGGGCCAAGGCCCGCTGCCAAGCCTGCATTATTAACCAGTATGTCTATGTTTTGCCAATCGGCGGGTAAGGCTTGCAGGGCTTTTTCTACCTCCGTATTCTCCCTCACATCAAAACAAAGCGGTAAAACCGGTGTGCCATAATCCTGCGCTATCTGCTGTTTCAGTTCATCAAGTCGCTCTTTGCGCCTGCCCGTAATAATTACCTTATGGCCGTTTTGGGCATATTTAAGGGCTATGGCCCTGCCAAATCCTGCGGTTGCGCCTGTTACTAAAATTGTTTTCATGTTATTTCCGATAGATGGCAAAAATAGTTTGCCTAAGTATGGCAGCAAAGCATTTATTTTGTGTAAAACAAAAAAGTACCCTCCCCAGCCCTCCCTAATTTTAGGGAGGGAGCGATTCTTCCCCTATTTATAGGGGAAGATGTCGGCCAAAGGCTAACAGATAGGGTACGTTAATAAAATAATTTATTTTTGATACCATGCGTAAACTTATATACATAGCAGCATTAATTGTGGCTATAGCTTTCTCCGCTTGTGGCCCTAAAGAGCAGGGCAAGCCTAAAAGCATGCTCGATTCGCTAAACGCCCTTATTGGCAAAGACTCATCAAACGCCCCGGCCCTGCACCAGCGGGCCAAGCTATACCTTACCCAAAAAAAATACCCCGAGGCCTTAAAAGACATGGTGCGTGTGCTGGATATTGACTCTACCAAAGCACCGTATTTTATTACCATGGCCGATTTGTACCTGATAATGAACAAAAGCGGCAAGGCTAAATCGGCACTGGAAAAAACCATTACCCTTGAGCCTGCCAATACCGAAGCTATTTTAAAACTGGCCGAGCTGTACCTGTATGTTGAGGATTACCAAAAAGCTATTGACTATAGCAACAACGCCCTTAAAATTGATGTGCATTTGCCCCGCGGGTACTTTACCAAAGGCATGGCGTTTTTATACATTGGCGATACCATGCGCGCGCAGCAAAACTTTCTTACCACTGTAGAACAAGACCCTGACTACCTTGTAGCCTACGAAAACCTTGGCCGTATAGCCGCTGTGCACAACGAGCCTATGGCTGAACAGTATTTTAAAAACGCGCTGAACATTAACCCATCTGATGTAAACGTGCGCTACCTGCTGGGCGAGTATTACCAAAAGAACGAGCGGGTTGATGATGCCCTGCGCGAGTATACCAACATAGTGCAGATTATGCCCACCAACCGCTCTGCACACTACAACATGGGCTACATAAACTTTGTATACAAGCTTGATTATAACCAGGGCATTAAGCACTTTACCGACGCTATTGGCGCCGACCCTAAATATGCCGAAGCCTTTTATATGCGCGGTTTGTGCTACGAAAAGCTTAAAAACATTCCCACGGCAGAAGCTGACTTTAAAATGGCCCTGCAATTTGACCCGAACTTTGAAAAAGCCAAAATGGGCTTGCAACGGATTGGTAAGTAGTTGAGCAGTTTAAAATTACACCCCCTCCCCAAGATGTTGCGCATCTTGGTACTCCCCCTTGGCAGGGGGAGAGCTTTAAAAAATTTATTTTTCCAATATTTTAATCTCTACCCTCCTATTCGCTTTCGATTCGTCTTCGTTTTTAGGAAAATCGAATATTTTTTGGGTGTTGCTGTAGCCCTTCCACTTTAGCCGCGATTCGTCTATCTTATTTTTTATCAGGTACTTGTAAATCGTCTTTGCCCGGTCGTCTGATAGTTCCTGGTACCATTTGGCATGTAACATCAATGGGCCGTCAACATGTCCTCCTATTTCAACTTTTAGCTTGGGGTTTTCTTTCATCACCTTAAGCAGGTTGTTCAACTCGGGTACACTTGCGGGCATCATACGCGTTTCGTCGGGATAAAAATTTATGTTGCGCAGGGCCAGCGTACTGCCAACGCCAAGGTTAGTTAAATCAATTTTAGTAATCGTATCGTTCTTAGTAATAGTTACCGTAGGCTTGGTAACACCTGCTGCCGGTGTGGTGCTTTTGGGCGGTGTACCACATTTGTAATGCAACTTAATGGTATGGCCTTTGCCACCGGTATATACATTATCCAGCAACAGGTAATAGCGTTGGTCTTTCCTCACATCCACAAACTTGCTGTAGCCATTGCCCGGGCCTGAGTGTACAAACGAATCGGTAGCTGCTAACGATAAGCCCGTTTTGCTTTTTACCACCTTATTGTTGCGTGCTATGTTGCTGCGTATGGGCTTAATTTCTTTGCGCGCTATTTTGCCGCAGTAGTCTTTACCGGCATCAAACTTAAAAAGCAGAAAATCGTAATCGTCGTTTTGGCTTTCGGGTATTATATCAAACGTAAGCTGCCCAGCACACGGGCATTTAAAAGTGTACCAAACGGTATGGTGTTCCTGCTCTATATAGTACAACGATTTTTTATCGTTGCCTGTAACCTCCAGCTCCGTACCAAATTTTTCCGGTGGTGCGGTAGGCCCAAAAACAGTATCCTTTAGGTTGATGGCCTTTAAACAGTCGGCATTTTGCGGGGTAATGTCCGCTTTGGTTTGGGCATGTATGTTTGCACCAATTATCAGGCAGAATAGCAGTAATATGTATTTGATGGAAGTCAACAGATGGGATTTGATTACCCGTAACGCTCAACTTTAATTAAGGTTACTTATAGTGTGGTTCTAACGCACCAATAACCTCAGCAGGCATGCGCAGCGGCTTGCGGGTTTGTGAATCAACAAAAAGCAAGGTGGTTTCGCCATCGGCAGTAAGCTCTCCGGCGCTGTTGTACACTTTATATATAAACTTAATGCGAAGCGCAGGCAGTTGCGGTATGGTAACTTCTACGGTAAGCTCTTCGTCGTAATACAAGGGCTTGTAGTAATTAATGTTAAGGTTAAGTACAGGCATCATTATACCGCGCTCTTCCAACTCTTTATAGCTAATGCCTAAACTACGGAACGCCTCTACCCTGCCCGCTTCAAAATACTCGGCATAGCGGCCGTAGTAAACGTAGCCCATTTGGTCGGTCTCGCTATAGCGTACCCTTATTTTAGTGCTGTGTGTAAACATTGGTTGGCAATGATAGTAAAAAAGTGGCGAAGCTGATAGTGGCAAAGTTATTCCTAATTCAATAATACCATCTCTTACTTCAACCTCTCCAGTTGCCCTTTTCGTTTTACAATATTTTTATAATCCCATTGTATAGTGTATGCTTTAGCCAGCCAACGCTCCAGATCTATCCTATTAATCTCTTCTACTGATGTATAACGCTTTTCAGCAGCTTTAAAACTACCCTCGTTTTGCAGGCCGGGTTCGTCAAAGCTTTGCCCGCTCCAAAAAAGTAATCTTACGCAATTCTTTAGCTTGCTGTAACCCGCAACGGGGTTACCATCTAAAAACCAAACAGGGTGGGCATGCCATATTTTGTTCTCCGCATCGGGCAGGCAGCGGTTAATTTCAGCAGCCAGCCTGTCGCAAATCTGTTTGTCCACTAAGCTTTGCTTGTTGTTATATTCTGCAACATCAGGGTTCATATTATTTCAAAAATATACTTTTAATATCAATTAATAAAACCCTCTCCCGTCTGTCGCTTAACAGCGACATCCACCCTCTCAATGAGAGGGACCTTAGCATTAAAACAATATTCCCTAATTTAGCCAGCTGTGTTAAGGCTAATCATTCAAATACTATTAGGCATTGCCATTGTTGCAGTGGGGTACTTTTTGTATACCTCGGTGCAGGCACCTATTAAGTGGCAAAACGATAAAGATACCCGCTACACTAAAATAAAGCAGCGCCTTATTGAAATACGCACCGCCCAAACCAGCTACAAAGCCATAAACGGGCATTATGCCAAAACCTTCCCCGATTTGGCATGGTACCTAAACCAGGGCAGGCTCAAGCGCCCCAATGGGCAGCTAATAAGCCCTTCCGACTCGCTATTTGGAAAAACCTACCCTGTTTTTTCTATGCAATATGTGCCTTTTGGCGGACAAAAAAAGTTTAATATGGAGGTTAAACTTGATGGAACGGATAGTACGGAATACATTGAAGTAAGCGACCCTGCACCGTTTGACCCTGATGACCCGCTTAGCTTTGGATCGTTGACGGAGAGTACTTTAAAGGCATCGTGGGAGACGGAGAAATAACACTTAAAAATTTTAGCGTAAACTTGTAGTGCAAACAGACACTTTGGATACCGTATTGATAGATAAGGAAATGCTGATGGGTGTAAAACCCTCTAACCTTCATTTGAGCATAGAAGCATCGGATGAGGGCTTTGGCTTTGCCTTGTTTGATTTGCTGAACAACCGCTACGTAGGCATTGGCTACCGAAACTTTGGCAGTCCCCTGCACGATGCGGCTTTAGCCAAACGGCTTAGCGAGGAGTTTGATAAAAACCACCTGCACGAAACCGGCTTTACCAAAAGCTCTTTAGTATGGGTTAGCAACCGCGCTACATTAGTGCCCGAGGCGTTGTTTGACGAGAAATACGCCAACGATTATTTCAACCTGAACCTTAGCACCCACGCGCACGAAACCTTGTATTACGAACGTGTAAAAGGGCTTGGGGCATATAATGTATTTACTATACCCGAGGCGCTGGAAGATTTTTGCTCGGCCAAATTGAAGAACCCTGCCGTTATGCACCACTCGCGCATATTGCTGGAAAACCTTTTGCTGGCAGATAACCCTAAAGGCAGGCTGGTATATTTGCATGTGCAGGCCAAGCATTTTGATATTGTGGTGATTGAAGATGGCGCACTGCTGCTTTACAACTACTACCACTACATTAGTGCCGAAGATTTTACCTACCATACCCTAAACACCTGCAAACAGTTAGGCATAGACCCGCAAACGCTGGAAGTAACCCTGCTGGGCGAAGTAGAGCCCGACTCTACCCTGTTTGCCATACTTACCAAATACTTATATAAAGTAACTTTTTACGCCCCCACACCCGACTATTCTCTTAGCCTGGAGCTGGGTAAGCTACCTCACCATTTTTATTATAACCTTTTAAACCAATACGCGTGCGTATAGTTAGCGGAAAATTTAAGGGCCGCACCATCATAGCGCCGGGCAACCTAAGTGCCCGCCCCACTACCGATTTTGCAAAAGAAGGCCTGTTTAACATACTGAACAACAACTTTTATTTTGAAGAGATAAAAGTGTTGGACCTGTTTGCCGGTACGGGCAATATTACTTACGAGTTTATATCGCGGGGGGTAGAAGATGTTATTTGTATTGAGGGCAGTGCCGCATCGGCACGTTTTATAAAAGAAACAGCCGATAAAATGGCCCCGGGAAAGGTGCGTGTACTTAACATGGATGTTTTCCGTTTCTTAAAAAACTGCAAGGAAGGGTTCGACATTGTTTTTGCCGACCCACCATACGAAATGCCTGATGTTGACAAAGTTGTAACTGGTGTTTTTGAGCACGATTTGCTTAAGCCCGATGGCTGGCTGGTGCTTGAACACTCGGTAAAACTGAAGTTTACCGACCACCCGCATTTTGTAGAGCAGCGCCACTACGGCAAGGTTAATTTTAGTTTCTTTTATAAAAAGGAGAAAGAATAGATTATGAAATACGCATCCATTTCTCTATTTATAGTAATACTTTGCATTATAGCATGCGCCGGAACTGCTGAGAAAAGTGTTAACGGAAAAGACTATTATTTTCCTTATAAAACATTTACTAACCGCACTGTTTATACTTATGTAAACAAGAACAATGTTGAGGAAAAAATATACTGGGAAATGTGGATTGAGGTTGAAGGAAAAGACACCTTTTTCATTACTGAATCGTACGATGAAAAGCACCGTATTTTTGGATATATAAAAGAGCAGATAACACCTACCGGGGCCATATTAAAGGCAGGAACCAACTACTATTATTATAGCAACGGAGATACCGGCAAAGTTAATTGCACTATAAAAGATATAACGGTTTACAATTGGAAAGCAGAAAAGAATAAAAGCTATACATGGTCTGAAAGTTATAAGTGGCCTGACGATACCGACAGCACCACACTATCTAAAACCCGCACATTTACCGGCGATAATAAAGATTTAGACTTTGATGGAAAAATCTTTCATAGCTTAATTTACCACGATACTTTTGAGGTAGCAACCAAACTGGGCGGGATTCCACGTACATCTGTTTTTTCTAACAAAAGCTATTACGCAAAAGGCTTGGGATTGATACGATATATTACCACCTCTGCCGGAAATCCTGATAGAGATTTTAACCTTGTCAGCATAACCAAGAAATAGTTTTTTTGATTTAAAAAAAAGAACAAAGCCATGAAAAAACTCGCATTAATTACCATCATACTTTTATCTGCTTTTGCAGGCGATGCGCAGATTTGTGATATTACTCAAAGAGGCCAGAATATAGAGGTATTTAACTGTACAGGAAGCCGCATTAGCAGCCGTTACCTTATTGGCGATGAAAAGTTGATAGACTATTCCGAATCGTTGATAGTGGTAAAAAGCATGGGCGATAACATCATTGTATACGACACCAAATTCAGCCAGATATCGAGCAAATTTTTATTGGATGGTGATGTAGTTAAGAATGTAATAGGCAACTACATTATGATTAGGGACAACAGGGGATTGGTAACCATTTATGATAAAAACTTTAATCGCGTAGGTTCTCATTTTGAGTAGGTTATTTAAAAAACAACTGTATTCCGTACTTAATAATAAAATACCAAGCCCCAACAAACATTGCTATCAATATAGGTATACCTATAGCCCTTCTTATATAATACTTCATTGGGTTTTTAGCAAACTCCTCCCTCATAGCTTGCAAACGGGCTTCTTCTTTTGCTGAATCTTCTATTGCCCATTTCTCAAGTAAGCCGGCAAGACTAACCTGCATAATCTTTACCATGGTGACAACCAAAGTACTTGACTCAGATGATAAATTCCTGAAACGGTTCCTATGAGGCAACTGGATATAAACCTCTATGGTAATCTTACTCCTATTTGTAGTTACAGGCTCAGTAGTTATAAAAATAGTAGCTCCTGTAGTAGGCACAAAAAATTCGTAGCGGTTTGTCGCTTCGTCCAGACTCTCCAGTCTAATCCATTTTACATAAACAGCAATATGGTGAATTGCCTTAAACGTTTCTTTAAGCGTTTTATCGGTATAAATTACCTTTGTTCTTTGCCCTCTTTGCATACTACAAACTGTTTAATAAAAGTATATTCTTTTCTCATGGGCTCAAAGCTTTAATATATTTTTAACGAACTTTGTAACCTATGAAAAAAATAGCTGTCTTCCCGGGGTCGTTTGATCCCTTTACCCTTGGCCATGAGCAAATAGTAAGGCGAGCCTTGCCCTTATTCGACCAGATAATAGTGGCCATAGGAGTAAACTCGCGTAAAGAGAGCTTTTTCCCGCTCGAAAAACGCATCTACTGGATAGAAAAAACCTTTGCCGACGAACCTAAAGTTACCGTTGACGTATACGAGGGGCTTACCATTAATTACTGCGAAAAAGTAGGTGCCCAGTTTTTGGTACGTGGTTTGCGAAATACTATTGACTTTGAGTTTGAAAGCGGCATTGCCAATATGAACAAGGCGATGATGCCCGGACTGGAAACTATTTTTATACTAACAACACCCGAACTATCGGCCCTGAATTCTACCATTGTACGCGACATTATTAAAAACGGAGGCAACGCTGCCCCCTTTGTACCCGCGGCCATAGACTTGTATGCCGAATAACAACTTGTTTAAATACATCACCGCACTTTTAATTATGGGCTCTGCCTTACAAGCAGCGGGTCAAACTATTGCCATTAAAGGCAATGCCGCCGCCTTTAAAAAAGCGCAGTTGCAGCTATGCACTATTGATGATTACCTAAACGGGCACGAAATTGTAATAGACAGTGCGGTAGTTGATCATAATGGCAATTTCAGCTTTAAACCCACCGTTAATCAAACCAGTTACAGCTACATAAAGCAAGGCGATTTGGTATACGAACTGTACCTTATCCCCAACCAAAACCTAGACATTATAATTCCTGATACGGTTGGTTTTGCTAAAGACTCTGTGCTTAAGCCTATTCAATATCTGCAGCCCAGCGCGCTAAATAACAGCATTATTGCTTTTGATGCAGAATACAACGATTTTTTAATTGCCAACTATAAAGCCATATTACGCAAAACAGCCCAGCCAAAAGTTAAACTGTTTATAAAAGCACAACAAGATAAATACGCCACAAATACCGATCCATTTTTCGGCAATTACCTGGTATATCGCTTAGCGTCGCTGCAGCTACTTACATCTGTTAAAAGCCGGAAAGAAACATTAGAAGCCTATTTTAAAGATAAGCCGATATTATATACCAACCCTGCGTATATGGATTTGTTTTACGAGGTTTTTGATAAAAACCTAAAGGCTTTTAGGAGCACCGCTGCAGGCGAATCCCTGAACAACGCCATTAATAACCGGATAGACTATGCAAAAGCTATAGACATAATGCGCCGCGACAGCACCATACCTAATGATACGCTACGCGAACTGGCATTGTTAAAGGGGCTTACCGAAATGTATTACGAACCTACATCAACCCAGTATAGCGTTTTGGAGATGTTCCGTTATATACAGGCTAACGGCTTAACTGCATACAGCAAAACCGTAGCTAAAAACGCCCTGCAACTATTTGAAAAACTGCGGGTGGGCACACCTGCACCACCATTTAATTTAAAGGATGTAGTTACAAGCAAAATGGTATCGTTGGTTGATTTTAAGGGCAAGTACATCTACCTGTCGTTTTGGGATGAGAACAACCCACGCTCTATTCAGGAGATTGATTTGATACGCGAATTGGATAAAAAATATGGAAAGAAAATTGCCTTTGTTAGCATCTGTACATCAGTAAACGAGTCTAAAACACTGGCTTTTATAAACCGTAACAAATACAAGTGGGTGTTTTTAAATGCTGCCGGCAGTACAAAGCTGCTAAAGGATTACGACGTACTTTCGTACCCATCATTTTACCTAATAGATAAAGAAAGCAACATACTTCGCTGCCCTGCCGACAGGCCTACAGGCAATATAGAACGCACGCTGGATATGTTGTTTAAACAGAAATAATATGGGCATAGAGTTACTTACCAAATACTACCCAAACCTTAGTGCTACACAGCTGGAGCTATTTGCTAAGGCATTTGAGTTGTATGCAGAGTGGAACGACCAGATAAACGTAATATCGCGCAAGGATATTGATTATTTCTACGAGCGCCATGTGCTGCACTCATTAGCCATAACCAAAGTACAGGCGTTTAAAGATGGCCAGCAGGTTTTAGATATAGGCACCGGTGGCGGTTTTCCGGGTATACCATTGGCTATATATTACCCCAATGTGCAGTTTACCCTTGTTGACTCTATTGCCAAAAAGATAAAGGTGGTAAATGAGGTTGCCACTGCACTGGGACTTACCAACGTGAAGGCTGTTTGGGGTAGGGTTGAAGAGCAAACCGGCCCTTTTGACTATGCCGTAACACGGGCGGTAGCTCCCGCACCAACACTACTCTACTGGTTGGGTATACCCGAAAAGCCAAGGGGTAAAATGAAGGCATTGAAAATTAAAAACTCACTGTTGGCATTAAAAGGCGGTGATTTGGATGAAGAGCTAAAGCCTATAGCCTGGCCATTTTATGAGCACCCTATAGCACGTTTTTATACCGATGAATTTTTTGAAACAAAAAAGGTCGTAGAAATAAAATTTATTTGATAAGAGCAACTCTGCCTACATAAGTATGCTTAGTTACATCATACAACTGGGTAAAGTTTACATGGTAAACATAGATACCATCAGCTAAAATATCGCCTTTGTTAAAGTAGGCACCATTCCATTTTTCGTATGGGTTGCTGGTAGCAAATACCTGGTGGCCCCAACGGTCGAAGATATATAGCTGAAAATCGTTATAGTTAATACCATCGCTGTATACCATAAACTCCTCGTTTACCTGGTCGCCATTAGGAGTAAAGGCCGATGGAACATAGAAGTTCAATTCATAATCAATACGCACGGTGCGCATAATCGTATCAGAACATCCCCTGTTGCTTGTAGCAATTAGCGTTACGTTATATATGCCAGGCGTTTCAGGGTAGGTGTGGGTAGGGTCTGATGTGAAATCAAAAAAATCATCGCCAAAATCCCAAATATAGGTATTGGCATTTATAGATGTGTTTTTAAAGGAGGTGGTAGGGTCTAAGTAAGACATAACCGAAGGTTGGGCATAAAAATCAGCCCTTACATCATTAATATTCTGGATAAAAATTACCGATTGCTGCTGGCAGCCAGGGTTGCCTGCATCGCTAACAGTTAAGGTATAAGTACCGGGCGTAACACCTGCCACAGTATCTGTTGGGGCCAGCGGTGGGTTCCAAGAGTATACAAAAGGGCCTGTGCCACCATTAACAAATGCACGGGCGCCACCCAGACCAAAGCCGCAGGTATCGTTATACTGATTTACAGTAATAGTAAATGATAAGGGGTCGGCAATGGTAAAAGGAACAATAGACTGGCAACCTCCATCGTCGGTTATTGTAACGCTGTAGTTACCTGCATCAAGGTTGTTAACGCTTGTCCCGGTAGAGTTATCTGTCCACAAATAAGTATATGGCGGTGTGCCCCCATTGGCTACCACACTGGCTGAACCATTATTTTGCCCGCAAAACTCATCGGTAATCTGCATAACGCCTGTTACAGAATTTATTTGAAACGGGAATGGTGTTGGAAATGGTGCCGCGTTGCCACAGTTGTCCGTAACAGGCCCAACTAAGTCTAACGAGTAATCGCCACCCACAGTAAGTGGGGGGCTAACAGTAAAGGTAAACTCATCTTCGAACGAACCACCCGCAGCACAAGCTACACCAACAAGGTTAGATAAGGTATAAGGTCCGCCCGGGCCGGTAAGCTGAAAATCTGACAATTGTGCGGTATTGCACAATACGTTTTCATCAAACGTAAAAGTTAGCTGTGTAGCGCCGCAGGCAATAGGCTGGGTTACACCAATAACCCCCGGAGGGTTAGCATCAATAATGGGTGAATTTGCAAAATCGAGGTTATAGCCTGATTGGGTAGATGAGAAGTTACTAACGCAAACTACATACGTTTCGCCTGCCAAAACGGGTATTACAGCTTCATCCTGTGGGTCAATATCGCCATTAGGTCCTGTAGAAGCATCAGGAAATGTAGAGCCAGAAAAGTTGCAGCTAACCTGTAAAGTGGCATCGGTAGCAATATCGGTACACGATGCGTTGGTAAGGTTAAATACCGCCCAGTCATAATCATCAGCACCATTTAAAGGGGTGATGGTAAACTCCAGGTTTCCATCGGCTTGTACAGTAATAATGTACCATACGGCGTTTAACTCTCCTGCACCAAGGCACGATAATGCAGGGGTAATTTCGTTTTGTACACTGCCTGAGCCTACATAAGAGTTATTTTGCGTATAAAACGCCTGGCAAACAGGTATTGCACTAAAGCAATTTTGCTCCGGCGACTGTGCATAAGCACTTAAACTGCAAGTTATTGCCAACGCAAAAACCCACGCCCTAATTGTTTTTATTTTAGCCAAAGTGTTTTTCACAAACTGATACCAAATTCAAAGATATAAACCTCTACGCAATAAAGCAAAACAAATATATATAAATGCCAATACCTTTTTACTATTGGCGTTTTTAGAATAATAGTAACTATATTCGCACCGCGAACAATTTAACTCCCCATAACACATGAAAGTTACAGTAGTAGGTGCAGGAAACGTAGGGGCAACCTGTGCTAACGTTTTAGCCCAACGCGAGATAGCCAATCAAATTGTATTGGTTGACATTAAAGAAGGTATTGCCGAAGGTAAAGCCCTTGATATATGGCAAACCGCCCCAATTAACCTATACGATAGCCGCACCGTTGGCTCAACTAACGATTACGCTAAAACAGCCGATTCTGACGTTGTAGTTATAACATCGGGCCTGCCACGTAAACCGGGTATGAGCCGCGACGACCTTATTGCTACCAACGCAGGTATTGTTAAATCAGTTACTGAGAATATTGTAAAATACTCTCCAAACGCTATTATTATAGTAGTGTCTAACCCGTTAGACGTTATGACCTACTGCGCTTACCTTGCTGCTAAAACCGATCCTAACAAGGTATTTGGTATGGCAGGTATACTTGATACTGCGCGCTACCGCGCTTTCTTGGCCGAGGCTTTAGATTGCTCTCCGAAAGATATACAAGCGGTATTAATGGGCGGCCATGGCGACACTATGGTTCCACTACCACGCTACACAACCGTAGGTGGTATACCTGTTACCGAACTTATAGACGCTGAGCGCCTTGACGCTATTGTTGACCGTACCAAAAAAGGAGGTGCCGAACTGGTAAATCTTATGGGAACATCGGCCTGGTATGCACCGGGTGCTGCTGCAGCCCAAATGGTTGAAGCCATTGTACGCGACCAAAAACGTATTTTCCCTGTTTGTGCATGGTTAACCGGCCAATATGGCTTAAACAACGTTTACGTTGGCGTGCCTGTTAAACTTGGCAAAAACGGTATCGAACAAATTATCGAACTTCAACTAAACGACGAGGAGAAAGCATTGCTTAATGCTTCTGCAGGGGCTGTTAAAGAGTTGATGGATGTTCTTGATAATATGAATGCTACTGCATAGCTTGTAGCTATGAGCTTATTAAAAAATCCCCGGCCTGTAAAAGGTGCGGGGATTTTTTGTTAATGCATTATATTATTAAGAGCCGTTTTAGGATTTCCACACCAATAAGCAATTGCCATTACGCCTCTAATTAAACAATGTAATGCTATAATATGTCTTGTTGGCTGCGTTAAAGTAATGCCGAATAACTTAGATACGAATACTATATGACATTGCACATTTAGCGGTTTGATTATAACTTTGATTGAGTTTGATTATTTATGAAGAAAGTGAGCGACACCAAGCTATACCTAAAAGTATTAAGCATTGAAGGCGATGGCTACCACCTGTATATAGACGCTAAAATTAACGGCCATAATGCACATTTACTGGTTGATACTGGAGCATCTAAAACCGTGTTTGACAGTAACCGTATCGTAAATTTTAGCGATGAGAACAAACTTGTAGAGCTGGATAAACTCTCTACCGGATTGGGTACCGACTCTATGCGCGGACATTTAATAGATATTGACGAGATAAAACTCGGCACCATAAAAGTAAAAAACTATCAGGGCCTTGCGCTGGACCTTAGCCATGTAAACGCCAGCTATAGCAAAATGGGCCTGCAGCCTATAGACGGTGTTTTAGGCAGCGATATCTTACACAAATACAACGCTATTATAGACTACAAAAACCAGGAACTTACATTGGAAAAATCTAATTGACAATGGTCAATTTTTGATTATCTACTATAGCTTCGGCGCATTCTTACTGTGGACAAACTTCCAAATAAAGTATACAGGTATTCCCGTTAGCACTATTATCAATCCGGGTAAGGTAAATTCGGGTTTTACGTACAACAGGTTAACAATAAAACCAATCATTACCACAATATAAAAGGCCGGCAATATGGGGTAACCAAGTGCTTTGTAGGGCCTGTCGGCTTTAGGTTGTTTAAAGCGAAGGATAAACAAGCCAGCAATAGTCAATATATAAAACAGTATTACCACAAACATAACATAGTCGAGCAAATCGCCATAGCGCCCACTAAGGCATAATAATGATGCCCATACACACTGGATCCATAATGAGAAGCCCGGAACCTGCTGCTTGTTGCTGTTGCCCATCTTTTTAAAAAACAACCCATCGTTAGCCATGGTTTGGTAAACCCGTGCACCCGATAGTATAATACCATTATTAGCCCCAAAGGTTGATATCATAATCAATACCGCCATAACAATTGCGCCGCTGGCACCCAGCATTACCTGCATGGCAGCTGTTCCTACACGTTCATACTCTGCATACTGAATACCCCTGCCTGCCAGTGTGGTTGCTCCTTCTGCGCCCCACATAGGCAATACAAACAAGTAACCAAGGTTTGTCAGCACATATAAAAGCGTTACCCCACCTACCCCAATTATCAGGCTGCGGGCTACATTCTTTTTAGGGTTATCCATTTCTCCGGCAATAAAAGTTACCCCGTTCCATGCATCGCTGCTGAATAAGGGACCAACCATGGCTGCGCCAAATACCGATAACAATGTTAACCAAGGCCATGATTCTACCATTAGCGAACCATCTATTATTGGAGACTTTTTGCTTAAAGAAAAGAAATTGTTGAAGTTGGTAGCTATAGCCTCTGCATTACTGAAAATGAATATAGTGGCTATAATAAGCAGGATAAGGGTTAGCGCTTTTATTATGGTTAACGATGATTGTACCACCGCCCCGTATTGTATGCCCCGCGAGTTGATAAACGTTAGCAGCGCTATACTGGCAACAGCAAGCAACTGCCCTGCATGAATGGTAAAAGCGCCCGATTGAAAGAGGATATTATCTGCGCTAAACCAGGGGACAAGCACGGCGGTAAACTTGGCAAAAGCCACTGCCACAGCAGCAATGGTGCCTGTTTGTATAACGGCAAACAGCGACCATCCGTATAAAAAACCCATCAAAGGGTTAAATGCCTCTTTAAGATAAACATACTGCCCGCCCGATTTGGGGAACATAGCCGACAATTCAGCATACGATGTGGCTGCAATAACGGTAAGAACACCCGTAGCTATCCATACTAAAATAAGTAACATTGGGTTGGCTAAAGCCTGAGCTACCCCTGCGCTTACTATGTAAACACCCGAGCCTATCATAGAGCCCATTACCAGAAATATGCCTGTGCTTAGGCCTACCTTGTTTTTCTGCATAGGGCAATAATAGTGATTTTAAAGGCTACACAATAAAATGGCACAGTATTCGTATTAGCAAGGTTGATAAAATTATTTATATTACATTTGCGCCCTTAAACACCATTTAGAATGAAGAATCTGATTAAATCGTTTATAGTAGCGGTTATTGTTATGGCAAGTGCCGGTATGGCCAGCGCCCAAAAGGTTGGACACATTAACTTACAACAGCTTGTAAGCATTATGCCCGACGCTAAAAAAGCTAATGTTGATTTAGACACCCTACAATCGACACTTGTGCGCGAAATTGACCTCAAAACGGCTGAAATTAAAGTTAAATACGACGCGTATAAAGACGCTATGGCTAAAGGCACTATGCTGCCATCGGTTCAAAAATCTCGCGAAGACGAATTGAACACACTGCAAACCAGTTTGCAAACTTTTCAATACGGTGCACAAGACGAAATGGACAAAAAACGCCAGGAGCTTTTTAAACCCATTATTACCAAAGCACAAGATGCTATAAACAGCGTAGCTAAAGAAAAAGGCTACACCTATGTATTAGACTCTAGCGCAGGCACCATCCTTTTCTCTACAGATAGCGATGATTTAATGCCATTGGTTAAAACCAAGTTAAATTTGAAGTAATAATGGTTCGTAAAAAGGCCACTGCTGCTGAGAGTGCTGCTGTTTTAACAGAAATAGTACTTCCCAACGACACCAACACCCTGGGCAACCTTATGGGTGGGCGTTTACTGCATTGGATGGACATTGCCGCGGCAATTGCCGCCCAACGCCACAGCAAAAGGGTATGTGTAACAGCATCAGTAAACAACGTATCATTCAACCAGCCTATAAAACTGGCTGATATTGTTACGCTGGAAGCTAAAGTATCGCGCTCTTTCAACTCATCAATGGAAGTATACATTGATGTTTGGTTGGAAAACCATACCAGCAGTGAGAAAATAAAGTGCAACGAAGCTATTTACACCTTTGTGGCGGTAGACCAAATAGGCAACCCTATTAATGTGCCTGAGTTGCAACCCGAAACAGAGTTAGAAATACAACGTTACGGCGGAGCATTGCGCCGCCGCCAGCTTAGCCTTATACTGGCAGGCAAAATGAGGCCCGAAGATGCTACCGAGTTAAAGAAGCTATTTTTTGACGAGAAAGGCGAAGAGAAGAAATAGCTTGTAGCTGATAGATATTAAAAATCCCCGAAACAGCATTGTCTCGGGGATTTTTATTTGGGGTTGAGATTGCTTCAAAAGATGTCCTTTCTTGCAATGAAGTTTATTTCCCTCTCGTAGCTTTTTCAATAACGTCCCACATATCGTCAGGTACGGCACCAAGGTTGGTAAACTCGCCGGCTCCGTGTATCCACTCGCCACCATCAATAGTAACTACCTCGCCATTCATATAGGCAGAGTAATCAGACACTAAATAAGCTGCCAGGTTGGCCAGTTCCTGGTGCTCGCCAAAGCGGCCCAGCGGTATGCGTTTTAGCGGATCAAT
>JAIXUZ010000224.1 GCA_027483285.1 Bacteroidota bacterium | reverse complement strand
TTGCTGCCGCTGCCGCTGGCAAATATGGCTATTCGTTTTTTCAAGGCTAAATTTTGCTACGTCTGTTTTCTTCTTGTCTCTTTTTAATACTTCCCTTTACTAAGCGGTAAATTTCGCCAAAATAAACGCTCATGTTAGCATCCCACAGCAACGAATTGAAATTTTCTTTCATCAGCCTATTGCCTACCGGCACCAAACGAAGGCCCAGCCCTGCCCCTACCCCCAACCAGCGGAATACTTTATACTCTGCCATAAACATAGGTTCTACAGTAATAATACCGCCCTTGGCAAACTCTTTTAGCGCGCCGGCCTTATTATTATAGGTATAGGATGAGGACCCAAAACCTAACTCGAACGGTACGGTAAACTCCCATTTTTTTATGCGGGCTATAACAAAGTTAGAGTATAACGAAAACATCCCGTAGTTAAGCTTGGCAGCTACCGTATCAACCCCGCCAGAGTCTGCGGGCACTATTTTGGTGCGGTAAATATTGGTATTAAGCCATTCAACAGCCACGCCAACCCTGGCATAACTGCCAAACCTAAGGCCCGCGCCAAGGGCTGTCATACGGGCGGGGGTGTTAGTTATAAACGACCCGTGAGAATCCCAACGGAAAATAAGCTTAGGCTTTTTTGTAAATGATGTGCGGATAGAGTCGGCCAGGGATTGCCCATTAACAGAAAGCCCCAGCCCCGTAAACAGGACTAAGGCTTGCATTATTATGTATTTACGTTTATTGGGCAAATGTTACTTTTTAAACTTACCCTGCGATAGTGCAGTGTAGTTTGCTAAGTTGTACAAAAGGCGTGCCCCAACGTTAGCATCCCACTCATCCATACCGGGAGCAACCTCGTTAAGGTCGAAACCAATGATGCGTTTTTTAGCTGCAACTACCTTTTTAATAAGGAATATAGCTTGTTGAAACTCAAATCCACCTGCAACAGGTGTACCAGTATTAGGGCAAAGTTTAGGGTCAAGGCCATCAATATCAAACGATATGTAAACGTTTTGCGGAAGGGCTTTTACTATAGTATCGCAAATTTTTGAAAAGGGGGTACCCTCATACATTTGCTCAGCCATGTCAGCCCAGTAAAAGGTGTTAATACGCTTAGGGTTAAAATTGATAATATCAACCTCTTCCTGGCAAATATCGCGTATGCCAACCTGTACAAGCTTTTCAACTTCTTTTATTTTCAAGGCGTTGTACATAATTGATGCATGCGAGTATTCAAAACCTTCATAGGCTTCGCGCAAATCGGCATGGGCATCAATTTGTAAAATACCAAATTTGCCAAATTTTTGAGCCAAAGCTTCCATAAGGCCCAACGGAGTGCTATGCTCGCCGCCCAACACACCAACAATTTTTCCTTGTTCAAGGTGTTTTAGGCAACGAGTCTTTACCCATTTGGTAAGTTCTTTGCCGGTTTTATTAACCTCTACAATAAGTTTTTTAGCGCCTTTGCTTGTTTCAACATCGCCACCATCGGCTAAAAAGTCATAATACTTCTCTGTATTCTCACGTATCTCAACACTTTTCTTAAGCCACTTTTCCGAAATATCTTCCATGGCAACACCAAGTTTCCAGGCATCCTTTATGCCTTCAAAATACAGGTCAACCTGCATTGATGCATGAAAAATAGCCTCGGGGCCATGGGCAGTGCCACCGCTATACGATGCAGTACCATCCCAGGGAACAGGAACAATTACCACCTCGGCATCATCAGTATCAAAAGGCAAACCAAATAAGTTGTTGTTTATGTTACCCGGTGCATTAGGGTCAAAGTTCTTTATTTTATCTTTTTTAGTCATGGCTGTGTTATTTAGCGGCAAAGGTAAAAAGAATATGCAACCGCAGGGCTGCTAAAACAAAAAGCCCCGCCTCATAAGAGACAGGGCTTTTTGGCTGAGTAAAATATTAACTATTTTACTTTGTCTGATAACTCAGTACCGGCTTTAAACTTAACCACTTTTTTAGCGGCAATTTTAATTTCTTTGCCGGTTTGTGGGTTACGGCCTTTGCGGGCAGCACGTTTAGCTACTGAAAAAGAGCCGAAGCCTACTAGGGCAACACGGTCACCTTTTTTAAGAGCTTTAGTGGTAGCGCTTACAAAAGCGTCAAGAGCTTTTTTAGAGTCAGCTTTAGAAAGTTTAGACTCAGCAGCGATAGCGTCGATTAATTCTGCTTTGTTCATAGTGTTGTAAATTTTTAGTTGTACAATTTGTTTAACTAATGTGAAACAAATGTAAAAGCTATTTCGGTATTGTCAAGTGTTTTGACAAAAAAAATCGCTATGTGTTAATAAAAATGGGGCATTGTTAATATCGTAGTCCTGTAACCTAATCATAGCAGGGCTATTAAAGTTGCCCCGCCAAAGTTTCTTTGTATATACAGGCGTTGCGGTAGTATATATATGTGTAGCCCTTATATACTATATAAACTGAGCGCCGTCCTCAATCTTATTTCCGGCCAGGTATTCGTGTATTTTCATGCGGCGTTTGCCGGGTGCTTGCAGTTCCAACACATCTAAATAACCACCCACGGCAAACACTTTTAAATAGCTCTTATTGTCCGTTTCTATAGTTCCTGGCACATGGGCGTTACCTACAAGGGTTAGCTGCGTGGTATACACCTTAATATCGCTTTGTTTGCCATCGGCACCTATATATATAGTATAGGCAGCAGGGTATGGGCTAAGGCCACGCACATGGTTGTATATTTGCTGTGCGGTTTTACCCCAATCTATTTTGCATGTTTCCCTGAATATTTTAGGTGCGTGCTTAATGTCTTTTTCTGCAACCTGGTCTTGCGGAATTGGTTTTACATCATCAGCCTCTATAGCCTGTACTGTTTTTACTACCAGCCCGGCGCCAACTTCCATCAGCTTATCGTGCAGTATGCCTGCATTATCATCAGGACTTATAGCTACACGTTCCTGAAAAATAATATCGCCTGTATCAATAACATGCTTTAAAAAGAAGGTGGTAACACCCGTTTCTTTTTCGCCATTTATAATAGCATGGTTTATAGGTGCCGCGCCACGGTATTGAGGTAATAATGATGCATGCAAATTAAACGTGCCCATGGGCGGCATATCCCAAAGTACTTCGGGCATCATCCTAAACGCAACAACAATTTGCAGGTCGGCTTTTAGTGCGCGCACCTCATCTAAAAAAGCGGGGTCTTTTAAATTGGTAGGTTGCAACACATGCAGGTTATTAGCCACCGCGTATTGCTTAACTGCAGATTGTGATAATTGCAAACCACGGCCCGATGGTTTATCGGGGGCAGTTATTACCCCTACAATATTACATCCGTTTTTAACTAATGCATCTAACGATGCTACTGCAAAATCGGGTGTGCCTAAATATATAATGCGTAATGCCATAAACATGGCAAAGGTACAATGGCAATTGATACTATTAATGCAAATTATATTTTGACAGCTAAAACACTTTGCAGACATTTGATAGTGTATACCGCTATCATGAAAATGCAACCAAGAATTATTGCCGCTACAATTGCCATACTATTATTATATGTGTTGCCAAGCCATGCATGTATAAATGAATACCGCGCACACCTAAACGGCACATTGGAATATGGAGAAGCAGGGTATGGCCTGCCGGGTTATGGTACAAAAGATGATATTTATAATAGCCTGCGGGATGCAAAGCTAAAGTATGTCCGGTCAAAAAATTTAGAAGACTATTCAAATTATGGCGCATGGTTATTACGTGCGGGGCAAACAGAGGATGCTAAGCATATTTTTATTGCTATAGAAAAACAGCAACCGGGCTTATACAATACCGCGGCCAATTTAGGAACGGCTTATGAGTTGCTTGGTAAAAACGACAGTGCTTTTATCTGGATTAAAAAAGCATTAGATATAAATACGGAAAGCCACCGTGGATCGGAATGGATACACTTTAAAATATTAGAAGCAAAAATTAAAGCAAACGGTAACGATGCTTATTATTTAACGCATGATATTTTAGGGTTAGATTTTGGCGATGATATTAAACCTGTATACAAAGGCACTATGCCAATAATGGATTTATACCATCATCTATCTTATCAATTAGGAGAGCGTATGGCGTTGGTGCAACCCAAAGATGCAATAGTAGCTCAACTATTATTTAATTTCGGCAATACAACAGCTATAACGCACAATGTGTCGGCAGCGCTTGTAGTATATTACAAAGCAAAAGAATATGGCTACAGCAGCGCCATAATGGATAAACGTATTGTAGGGTTTAAAAGCCTTGAACGCAAGGCTGAATTTATGGGTAAGATTATACGTTTGGTAAAGGATCATATTTTTGAAATAGCCTTAGCGTTATTATGCATAGGTATAATAGAAGGTATTGTGTTTTTGGCTGTATTGCAAAAGTGGTGGAAGGCAAGAAAGCAAAATCAATAAACGTATAACAACAAAAAATCCCCGTCTCTTTCGAAACGGGGATTTAGCAGAATTAATCGAAAATTCCTTTTAGAGAAAAATTACTTTTTCTTTTTAGGAGCCGCTTTTTTAGCAACTGGTTTAGCAGTTACTTTTTTAGCTGGAGATTTTTTCACTGCCGGTTTTTTAGCGGCTACCTTTTTAGGAGCTGCTTTTTTTGCCGGAGCTGCTTTTTTTGCTGCTGCTTTTTTAGGAGCTGCCTTTTTAGCTACTGCTTTTTTAGGAGCTACTTTTTTAGCAACTGCTTTTTTAGGAGCTGCTTTTTTAGCTGCTGGTTTAGCAGCTGCTTTTTTAGGAGCGGCCTTCTTAGCGGCAGGCTTAGCTGCTGCTTTTTTGGCTGGTGCAGCTTTTTTAGCTGCTGGCTTTGCAGCCGCTTTTTTCGCAGGAGCGGCCTTTTTTGCTGTTGAAGTTTTTGTTGCCATATTTCTTTTTTAGTTTGATTGAAATATTATACATAGTTACTATCAAACGCTCATAAATGCTATACCCCCCTGCAAAGATTTATTAACAGCTAACAAGGGCGTTTTTGTTAATTACTCAAATTAATTAAACAAAAAAATAAGCAAAATTTTCTGAACGTACTGATTTTACTATATGTTCAGCAGCAATACGAAAAGTGTTGTAAAAAATTTTCGGTAAAAATATTTTTCATCCATGCTAAAGAAAATTCAAAATAATTAATGAAAAATTAGTCGAAGCAAAAAACAGGAAGCGCTACACGCCTTTATTTATAGGCTTTACAGAAGGTGAAAGAAAAGAAGAAGAGTAGATGAAAGAAAATTTACTTACCTATTAATTTTTTTATTTCGTTAAGCTTCATCAACGCTTCAACAGGTGTTAGTGTATTGATGTCTATACCTTGCAATTCGCTATGAATTTGTTCCAGCACCGGATCATTCAGCTGAAAGAAACTTAATTGCATACCTGCTGCAGCCGCCTGTACATCGGGCTTTCCGGCTGCACCACCTGCATGCGTTTTTTCTAATTGCTTTAAAATTTCGTTTGCACGCGATAAAACTTTTGCAGGCATACCCGCCATTTTTGCAACGTGTATTCCAAAACTATGTTCGCTACCACCGGGTGTCAATTTCCGCAGAAAATGCACTTTACCGTTTGCTTCTTTAACAGAAACGTTAAAATTTTTGATGCGGTTGAACTGGTCTGCCATGTCATTTAACTCATGGTAGTGTGTAGCAAATAATGTTTTTGCTTTTGCTGTTGGGTGCTCATGTATAAACTCTGCAATGGCCCATGCAATAGATATACCATCGTAAGTGCTTGTACCACGGCCAATCTCATCAAGTAACACTAAACTGCGGTTGGTTAAATTATTTAGAATGCTTGCCGTTTCATTCATCTCTACCATGAAGGTAGATTCGCCTGACGATATGTTATCCGATGCACCAACGCGTGTAAATAATTTATCTACCAACCCTATGCTAGCTGATGATGCAGGAACAAAACTACCCATCTGCGCAAGCAATACAATCAACGCTGTTTGGCGCAGCAGCGCACTTTTACCGCTCATGTTAGGGCCGGTAATCACAATCATCTGCTGGTTGGTATTGTCCAGGTAAATATCGTTTGCAATGTATGCTTCGCCAACAGGCAATTGTTTTTCAATAACAGGGTGGCGGCCGTTGCGTATATCTATTATAAAGTCTTCTTCTATTGCAGGCTTTGTGTAATCATTTTCTTCGGCCAGTATAGCAAATGATAGTAAACAATCTAACCTTGCAAGTAATGATGCATTAAGCTGCACAGGCTTTATATACTCGCCTGCGGCCAAAACCAAATCATTAAAAAGTTTGGTTTCCAACGCAAATATTTTATCCTCTGCACCTAATATTTTCTCTTCGTATTCTTTTAGTTCAGGTGTAATATACCGCTCTGCATTAACTAACGTTTGCTTGCGTATCCAATCAGTAGGTACTTTATCTTTATGTGCATGGGTTACTTCAAGGTAATAGCCAAACACATTGTTAAACGCCACTTTTAACGATGTAATACCTGTGCGTTCAACTTCGCGTTTTTGTATCTGCAATAAATAATCTTTGCCTGAGTATGCAATTTTGCGCAGCTGGTCTAACTCTTCAGAAACCCCTTCGTTAATTACATTGCCTTTGTTAACCAACACTGGTGCCTCGGCATTCAATTCTTTTTCTATGCGCTCAACTAATGTTGTGCAATTATTTAGCTGTTCGCCAATGGCACGTAGCGCAGTGTTTTTTGATGCATCGCAAATGGTTTTTATAGCCGCAGAAAATTGCAATGCTTTTTTAAGCTGATATAATTCGCGCGGAGAAATACGCAATACCGATACACGTGAAATGATGCGTTCTAAATCGCCAACCAATTTTAGGTGGTTGGTAATTTCAATATTAAAGTCTTTGTTCTTTAAAAAATAGTCAACCACTTCCAGCCTGTCTTCAATTGGCTGGCGGTCTTTTAGCGGCAGTGCCACCCAGCGTTTCATTAAACGCGAACCCATTGGCGTAACTGTCTTATCAATTATATCAATAAGAGTTACCGCATTTTCGTTTAATGAATAAGACAACTCCAGGTTGCGGATAGTAAACCTGTCTAACCAAACATAACGGTCTTCATCAATACGGGCTATACCGGCAATATGCGCGGTTTTATCCTGCATATTTTCGTTCAGGTAATGTAGTACTGCGCCTGCGGCAACAATACCTAAATCCAACTCATCAACACCAAAACCTTTTAACGATGCTGTACCAAAATGCTTTAATAATAAATCGCGCGCAAAATCGGTTTTAAAAACCCAATCGTCCAGCGTGTAGGTATAGTACTTATCAGTAAAACTTTCTACAAACGCCTTGCGGTTACTTTTTTCAAAAATAACTTCGGTAGGCCTAAAGCTTTGCAGCAGTTTATCTATATACGCATGGCTACCTTGTGCAACTAAAAACTCACCCGTTGATACATCAATAAAAGCAATGCCACACTGCTTACCATCAAAATGGATACAGGCTAAAAAGTTATTGTTTTTATGGTCGAGTATTTTATCGTTGTAAGCAATGCCGGGAGTAACCAAATCAGTAACGCCACGCTTAACAATATTCTTGGTGAGCTTTGGGTCTTCAAGCTGGTCGCAAACGGCAACGCGCAAACCGGCACGCACCAATTTAGGCAAATACGTATCTAGCGAATGATGAGGAAAACCTGCAAGCTCTATATGCGATGCAGAACCATTGGCACGCTTGGTTAAAACAATGCCTAAAATTTTAGCAGCCTTTATCGCGTCCTCTCCAAAAGTTTCGTAAAAATCGCCCACACGAAAAAGCAGCAAAGCATCGGGGTACTTGCCCTTAATCTCTGCATACTGTTTCATCAAAGGTGTTTCGCTACCGCCTTTTGCCATGTTGCGAAAATAGTTAATTCGCACTATAGTAAGCATCTTAACTTATTAGCTATCGTAGTTGTGAATAACGCAATAGCAAACTTAAAATGCCTCCATGCTATTGCATAAAGGCATTTTAAGCTTTTAAAAAGTATAGAAATTACGACGCTTTTTTTGCTGGCACTGCAACTTTACGAACAGGCTGGGTTCTTTGCACGGGGGTACGTTTTACCAACCCTATGCGTTGCATAAAAGCCCTGAATCTACTGGCGCTTTTACCCACTTTGGTACTATTTACTTTTGCCCTTACCTGCTTTTCAAACGCCTGGTATTCTTTGGTTTTTACCACCTCATTATAAATACCATTTAACGTTTGATTAGATAATATGGCTGGCGATGCTGTTGTATTACTATTATTGGTGTTGTTATTATTTACACCGGTATTGTTTACTGGTGGCGTTGGTGTAGGCTGGGTATTGGTTCCACCTTTTAACCCTCCGTTTTGACTGTAAGCTGCTGCGCAGAAGTAACTACTTAGAATTACTATAACTGCAATAACTTTTGTTTTCATGGTTGTATAACCTTCTTACACTTTATATATTCAATCTACGTGCCAAACTCTGCATTGCATAATTGGCAAGGGTTCCAAAGCCTATTTTTAAGCCCTGCAATTTATAACTACCTTTGCCTTATGGCAGATTTTACCGCATTGGTTACATACTTTACACAAGAGCAGGGTGGGCGCAAAACACCTATTGGTGCCGAATATAACCCTGTACTGCGTTTTGAAAACGTAGAGGGAAACATTGCAGCCGACCAGGAATTTACGGGACGTACCGATGTTTTTCCAGGTGAAAGCATAGAAACAGAATTTACATTGCTACGCAAAGAAGATTTGGAAAACAGCTTATATCTAGGACAGAATTTTGAATTGACAGAAAGCCGTGTACCCATAGCCACAGGTGTAGTATTGGAAATACAAAACATAAAACTGAAAAAGAAAAGTTAATGCGCAAACTGGCAAACGAAGAGCTTAACCGATTAAGCAGCGAAGAGTTTAGGGATGCTGATAAGCGAAAGCTAATTATTATATTAGACAATGTGCGCAGCTTAAATAACGTAGGCTCCGTATTCCGCACGGCAGATGCTTTTTTAGTAGAGGCCATTTATTTATGCGGTATTACAGGTACGCCACCTAATAAAGAAATTTACAAAACAGCATTAGGTGCTGACGAAACCGTAAGCTGGAAATACTTTGCCACCACTATGGAAGCGGTAGCAGCATGCAAACAAAACGGCTACGCTATTTATTCTGTAGAGCAAGCCGAGGGTAGTATTATGCTGAATAATTTTACTACTGATAATGATGCGCTTGCCCTGGTATTTGGCAACGAGGTAAACGGGGTAGATATTGATGTTATTAATGCATCGGCCGGATGTATAGAAATACCACAAGACGGCAGCAAACACTCGCTGAATATATCAGTAAGTGTAGGTATTGTTGTGTGGCAGGTTATTAAACATAGTATGTAAAGAACCGTTTTATAAAGCTTATGAATACAATGAAAGTAGATATATGGTCGGATGTGGTATGCCCGTTCTGCTATATTGGCAAACGCCAGTTTGAAATTGCGCTTGACCAGTTTGAACATAAAGAAAAAGTTGAAGTTACCTGGCATAGTTTTCAGCTAGACCCTAATACGCCTAAACCGGCTGTTGGCAATATATACAACATGCTATCAAAAAAGTACAGTTTGACTTTGGAGAAAGCCAAAGAAATGACACAGGGTGTGGTAGATATGGCTGCATTGGTTGGTTTGTATTATGATATGGACAAAGCTAAACCGAGCAATACTTTTGATGCCCACCGCCTGATACATTTAGCCGCTAAAAACGGCTTAGCTGACAAGGCTGAAGAAACATTTTTCTCGGCTTACTTTACGCAAGGCGCTGATATTTCTGACGAAGAAACATTGAAAAAACTATCGGCTGAAATTGGATTGAATGCTGCTGAAGTGGATGCTGTTTTAGCAAGCAATGAATATGCCGATGCCGTGCGAATGGACCAATATAAAGCCCAGCAAATGGATATAAAAGGGGTGCCGTTTTTTGTGGTAAACCAACAATACGGAATATCGGGCGCCCAAGGCGGACAGGTTATTTTAAAAGCCCTGCAAGGCATTTGGACCGAGCAAAACCCTGCCCCTGCAACTGATGGAGAAAGCTGCGAGGTGGATGGTGAATGTTAAATAATCATTAGCCAGTAATTTTTTATTACCCCATTCTACTAATCTGTAAAAATGATTAGTATGGAAGAGTCTGAAAAAGCTACACAACCCAAAAACTTTAATAAAGTAGCTTACGCTGCATTTGTTATTGCCGCAATTGTATTTTTGTTTACAGATAAGGATACGAGCAATACGGCAATATTTTTAGGCGTTGCATTAGTATTTGACCCATTTGATATAAACCAGCAATGGGGAGAAAGGCCACTTTGGCAGAAGACATGGTTAATTATCCATTTAGGGGCCGCTGCTGCTGCGTTGGGTTATCTTATCGGTAAAGATTTAGTTTAAAACTGGAAGTAAATAAAGGGCTGTATCTCGGCCGATTTAACCTGTATAACAATATAAGCAATAAACAATATTAAAGCCACTTTGCCAATTAGCGGGGTATTGGTAACTACTTTTTGCAAGCCCATTTTAAAGCGTGTTGGGGTAAAGTGCATTAAATAGCCCAACACCACCAATACAATTACGTTAGGGTAGCCTTTAATAAAGCCCATCCAAATTTCGGGGTGGAAAGCGTAGGCAATACGACCCATTACCTGGTGCGCAATATCAATACTTGGGGCGCGGAAGTATATCCAGCAGAAGCATACAAAATGGAACGTAAAGAATATACCTGCTAATTTGGTAAAGGTATTTTTTCGCACATCAAATACAGTGCGAATAGCTTTATCAAAACCGAGCGCAAGGCCATGCAAAGCACCCCATAAAATAAACTGCCAAGCCGCGCCATGCCATAAGCCACCAATAAGCATGGTAATCATTTGGTTTACATACTGCATTACTTTACCCTTGCGGTTGCCGCCCAGCGATATGTATACATAATCGCGCAGCCAAAAAGAAAGCGACATGTGCCAACGGCGCCAAAACTCAGTAACATCAGCACTTTTGTAAGGCGAATTAAAGTTGGGTTTTAATGTATACCCCACCAACTGTGCAATACCAATTGCCATATCAGAATAGCCGGAGAAGTCGCAGTAAATTTGCAGCGCATAGGCATAAACCGCTGCCAGGTTTTCAAATCCTGTATATAGGCCAGGATCGTCAAAAACACGGTCTACAAAATTGGTGCTTATGTAATCAGATATAACGGCCTTTTTGAATAAACCGGTGGCAATTAAAAACACCGCACGGCCAAATTGCGCTTTAGTAATGGTGGTTTTTACCCGTATTTGCGGCAGGAAGTCGGCAGCACGAACAATAGGCCCGGCAACCAAATGCGGAAAGAAAGTAACGAAAAAAGAAAAGTCTAAAAACGATTTGGTAGGCTTAAGCTGCCCACGGTAAATATCAATAGTATAACTCAGCTTTTGGAAGGTAAAGAATGATATACCTACCGGCAAAATCATATTATCAATATTAAAATACCCTACCCAACCGGTAATGTTTATAGCCTCTAAACCATTGTTAAGTATGTTGGAAATAGTTTCTGTATCTACCCCAACATTCTTCAATATAAAGCCCGCATATTTAAAGTATACCAATGCCCCCAGGTTAACGAGTAAGCTGGATATAAGCCATCCTTTTTTACCCCCTTTGGTTTGGGCTGCTTCTATACGGTTACCAATTAAAAAATCGAGGATGGTGGAACCCACCAGCATAAACACAATGGTGCCACTTGATTTGTAGTAGAAGAAAAGCGAAAACAGTGTTAGGTAAAATGTACGCGTAAAAGTGTTGCGGTATACCATACCGTATACCAGCATAAAAGCCGCAAACATCCACACAAAATAGCCCGTGTTAAAAAGCAACGGCTCTTTGGCATTGTATTCTAACAAGCCGCTGAGTTTAGTATAATCTATATTAGGCCAGGTAAACATTTATTTCTTCACTGTTTCTTTATACTCATTGTATGATTTTAAAATAGCCTTTAGCAGTAACTGCCCCTGCAACGCATAACCGGCACGCTGAAAGTGTATTCCATCTCCAGCCATTAGCGCATATTTGCGCCAGTTTTTTGCAGAGCCAAAGCCACCGGTAATATCAAACATATTCCACACAGCAAGACCATTTTCTTTTGCATAACCATCAATAATACCAGCCATTTTAGCAATGTTGGCGTTGTTGTATTTACGGCGTTTAAAACAATCGGGCGGGGTGGTTAAAATAAAGCTGGCCCAAGGGTTGTTATCCTGCAAATGCGTAATAAGGCTATCGATATCTTTTACCATTTGTAGCGAATCAAATTTAACACCGAAAGCCTCGTTTGTACCCAATGAAATAATGATTAGCTGCGGCCCTAACGCCTGAGTTTGTGGGGCAAATAAAGGCGCCCCTGCATAGTTGCCATACTGTGCTCCATTAACGCCTGCTACATGGTATACAATACCCGGCATTTCATTTTCCATAACAAAACCGTAGTACTGCATATGTATTGCCGATGCATTGGGCTTATCATTTTCCAGCACTACATAGTTGGTTAAAGCCGGCATTTTTAACGACACAAAACCCGGAGCAATTTCATTGGTAGAAGCATCAACATAATTACTTGGCTTAGCAGTATCGCCAACATTTATAGCATACGAATCAGGGCCGCTGTTGTACAGTATACCCAAGTGGTTAAAGTTATATTCTGTACTATCAGCCAGATTAGTTTTTAGGGTAAGGCGGGCGTACTGATTAGTAGTATTGAGATAAAACCCTGCCACACCCGTGCGGCTTCGGTATGCAGGCTGCACGTTGCGCCCTGCTTCCCAGGTTGTATTACTTGAGCTGCGGGTTGATGGTGGCCCGTTTGAATTTGCCTGCTTGTACGGAAACACTAAGCCACGACCTGAATTGCCAAACGTAGTTTGCAAACCCATGCGCACTTCCCTGCTTAACAAATCGGCCTGGATGTGAGAGTCGCCAATGTGGAGCACGTTAATCTGGTGCACCTGCTTTTTCTCCAGCATATATAACAGCTGAAAAAAGGGCTTTAAATTTTCAGGATACGATATAACATTAGGGCGCACAACCATGGGGTGGTTCTCCACCGATTGTGCTTTAGTAACAAGTACTAAAAGCAAGGCTATAAGCAGGCTACAGGCTCTTCTTCCGCTGCTCATGTTTAAACTTTTCGTACATTATTGTTTGCATTAAAATGCCCGCTAACTTGCGGCCGCCTGCAAATTTCAAGTGCGTATAATCTTTGTTAGCCAGTGGTGGCTTGGCATCGGCATAAGTAATCATAGAGCCTTCGCCGCCCATAGCTTCAAATAAATTCCAGAAAGCAACACCCGTTTTGCTGGCAATGCGGCGTTGCGCTTCTACCAAATAAGGTATGCTCTTCATGGTAGCATAGGTACCTGTAGCTTTGCTGCCACGGTCGCTAACGCTAACAAGCAATATGCTTGCACCAGGGCAATTCTTCTTCAGTTTCTCTATTACCTTAACCATATTATTTTCGTAGCCTGTAAATTTGGTTACCCCTTCGGCAGCAACGTTTAAACCGTATTGCAGTATTATCAGTTTATAGTCGCGCAACGAATCAAAATCCGCCAGCATATAATCATCCACATTTAGCAATGCAGCACCTGAATTGCCGCGAAGTGAAAGGTTATCTACACTTATACCCGTGGTATCCTCCAGCGTTACTCCATAAACCTCTCCACCACCGCCAAAACTTAAGGCTGCCGATTTAATACTATCACTTTTAACAGTAAGCCTGTGTGCCCCCTTACCTGACTGCATAGCATAGGTTTGCGGGCCTTTAGCATTTATATTTATACTTACGTTTGATGCCGTAGTAAGGTTGCCATAAAACAGGTTTACTGAATTGAACCTACGCAAGTGCGGACTGCTTTTTACCCCCGCATAATTTACTGTTGCACCGGCTGCTGGAACATATGAATTACAAGAAAAACCAAGGCTTGCCACCGAAGGTTTGCCGTTAAGTCCTGTGTAGGTTGTCCAATTATCGCTAAAGGTGTGGCTAACAGTTTGCCTAAATTGGTTAACCTCTGATGTAATAGGGACAAAGCCCACACCACTGCCGCCAAACTCTGATTGTAGTGAGTCGCGGAGGGTGGCGGTAAGAATATCGCCCTCGATAAACGAGTCGCCAAAAAAGGCAATATGCAATGGCTTTTTAACGGTATCTAACTCGCAGAGGGCATCTAAAAACAACTTGAGTGCCGACTTGTCGTTGCTATAATCTTCAAAGCAGGTAAGGCCCGTTTTGCAGGTATCAATAAATTTAGGCTTTACTTTTTCTATGCTTGCCAATGTGGTATCTTCCTGTTCTTTACGTACATCAGAAAATAAATCGACAGGCTTAAGGGTATAGCCGAAAACGGTAATGGCTGTATTGGTAAACGACAAGCCCACCAACACTGCAAAAATGATGAATACCAAGGCGAAAGACTGTCCGATGTAATTTTTCATTTTGCCTTAGAGGATTTGCATACGGTACGAATCCAAACGTATCAATATAAACAATAAAATAGTAAAGCCTAACAGCGAAGAGCCCCCGTAACTAAAGAACGGCAGCGGAATACCAATAACAGGCATTAAGCCCAACGTCATACCTACATTTACCATTAAATGGAACATGAGTATAGAGGCTACCCCATAAGCATAGATGCGTGTGAAGGGTGCCTTTTGCCGCTCTGCGATGTATATAATTCGCAGTATTAGTGTCATAAATAAGAGCAAGACGGTTGTGCTACCGAGAAAGCCCCACTCCTCGCCCACCGTGCAAAAAATAAAGTCGGTATCCTGTTCGGGCACAAAATCGTATTTAGTTTGGGTGCCTTTGGTCCACCCTTTCCCTACCAAACCGCCGGAGCCAATGGCAATCTTCGATTGGTTTACGTTATACAAAACCCCTTTTTTAGCCTCTTTCATTTGAGAGGGGTCTATTTTACCTAACAATGCCGTAATACGGATACTTTGGTGGGGCTGTAAAACCTTGGTAAATATATAATCAACGCTAAGCGTAAAACCTATTGCAATGGCAGCAACAACGGCTATTCTCAACAGGCGGGAGAAACGGCGTTTGCCCAAGAACATGAATACTAATATTGCAATGGCGCCTATTACTGAAAAGAGGATTGTTTTTTCGACCAACAAGGTTAAAATAAAGAGGACGAGTACCGCAAACCCAAGAAGTAAATACCCGCCGGGCAACCCTTCGCGATACATAACAAAAACAAAAGAGAAGTAAACAATAGCTAACCCAGTTTCATTTTGCAGTAAGATGATTAGTACCGGAAAACCAATAATGGCTGCACAAATAAGCCGAGTTTGCAGCTTCGCCATCTTTACATTAATCTCGCTTAAAAAACGTGCCAAGGCCAAACAAGTAGCAAACTTGGCCAACTCTGCGGGTTGTAAAGAAAAGCCGCCTCCTATGTTTAACCAAGACCTGGAGCCGTGGACGTTTTTACCCAAAAATATGGTGGCTACTAATAGCAACATCATAAAGGCATATATCCAAAAGGAGAAGGTGGGGAAGAGTTTACCATCAGTAAAAAGGATAACAGTGCCTACCAAGGCACAAATACCAATAAACATAGCCTGTTTGCCATATTGCATATCAAGGTCGAAAAGGCTGATGTTTTCAGGGTCGTAAACGGCTGCGTAAATATTAAGCCACCCCATAGTAACTAACACTATGTAGATAACCAGTAAGGGCCAGTCTATATTTTGAACTATACTGCGCTGCTCTCTCACGTTATTCGTCTACCGGGGTTGCACTTGTTTTCTTTTCATACACAGGTAAAACCACGCCTTCCATCATACGTTTCTCCATCTCGGGGCGTTTAGTTTTTCCTTTCAAATATTTCTCAATCATAAGCGATGCGATAGGAGCAGCCCATGTTGCACCAAAGCCTGCATTTTCTACATACACAGCTATAGCAATTTTAGGATTAGCCACAGGGCCAAAACATATAAAGATAGAGTGGTCTTTACCATGAGGGTTTTGTGCTGTACCTGTTTTACCGCCTAGCTGAATACTGTCTATTTGAGCAATTCGGCCAGTACCATTGGTCATTACGTTTGCCATAGCATCTACCACCACATCAAAATACTTTTTCTGCACTTTGGTGTAATGCTTCTCTCCAAACTTAGGGTTGTAAACACCAATTGGTTTATCGCCCACTTTTTTTATAGCATGCGGAAGTATATACCAGCCGCGGTTTGCCAGTGTAGCAGTGTAGTTAGCCATTTGTAATGGAGTAACACCCATCTCGCCCTGGCCTATGCCCAGCGAAATAACAGACAGGGCTTTCCATCGGCCTTTGCCATACATTTTGTTGTAGTACTCTGCAGAGGGGACGTTACCACGAAGTTCGTTGGGTAAGTCGGAAGGGAGTTTAGCCCCAAAACCAAAACTCATAATATAATCGCGCCAGGTGCGGTAGCCCGCCTCTGAAGGTTTATAATGCTCTACAATGCTGCGGAACACATTACAGTAATAAGCGTTACACGATGTAGTGATAGAAAATTTTAAATCGACAGGGCTGGCGTGGGCGTGGCAACCAACGTGCACACCACCTGCGCTAAAGCCACGGTTGCAGCTATAACGTGTATCGGGCGTAACAACGCCAATCTCTTGCCCTACCAGTGCATTTGCAATTTTAAATGTAGACCCGGGTGGATAAGATGCCATAAGGGCGCGGTTAAACAACGGCTTCATGGTATCGCGCAGCAGCACAACATAATTTTTAGAACGCTCGTGGCCTACCAGTAAGTTAGGGTCATACGTAGGGCTGGAAACCAAGGCAAGTATTTCTCCTGTAGCCGGCTCAATAGCTACGATAGAACCTATCTTGTTCTTCATCAGCTTCTCGCCATACTCTTGCAAATCAAGGTCGATGCTGGAAGTTAAGTCTACACCGGCAATGCCCAGGGTATCAAAACGGCCATCGGCAAAGGCGGCACGCTCGCGGTTAAATACGTCTTTCTCTACGTGCCTTACCCCACGTATACCACGCAGTGGAACTTCGTATGATTTTTCAATACCGCTAAGGCCTATGTAATCGCCCATTAAATAGTACGAGCTGTCTTTTACAATCTTCTCGCTAACCTCGCCAACATACCCCAACAAGTGGGCACCTACGCTTTTAGGGTAGTTACGTATGGTACGTGCCTGCACATAAAAGCCCTGAAAATCGTATAGCTTTTCCTGCAAGGCGGCATAGGCCCTACCTGATAGCTGCCCCTCGAAAACGGCAGGTTGGTACCACGGGTGGTTTTGCTTTTTAAGTTTGGCAAACCTGTCTTTAAAGCCTTGTTTATCAATATTGATAAGGCGGCAAAGCTCCGTAGTATCGCAATCTTTTACTTGATTTGGGATAACCATTAAATCGTACGCGGCCTGGTTGGCAACCAACAACTTGCCGGTACGGTCGTATATAACCCCGCGGGGCGGATAATCTACAATACGGCGGATGGCGTTGTTTACCGCCATAATTTTGTACTTATCGTCAACAATCTGGATATAAAACAGCCTGCCTATATAGGTTAAGCAAATAGCTACAACCATGCCTGCAATAACATATTGGCGAGATGAAAGCTGTTTCATTACTGGTTAGATTTTCCTTTAGAGAAAAACTGCTGGCTGATAAATATCAATACTAAGGTAAACAAGGTGCTGGCAAAAATTTTCAGCAGCATGCGGGGAAGTTCATCAAAACGTAAAAATTCTAAAAAGAACAGTACGAAATGGTGCACAAAAACCAATATGCCCGAGTATATCAAATATTTCGGCAGGCCTAAGTAGCCAAGGGTTGGCTTAAAGTAAAACTCAAACCCCTCGCGCGGAGAAATAAGCCTGATTATGTATGGGCGAAGCAATCCCATCCACAAACAAGCGGTGGTATGCATACCAAGTGTATCAGAAAAAATATCCATGGTGAGGCCGGTAATAAAAGCCAATACCAATACCATTGCCCTTGGGGTCTCAATAGGCAAGGCAAGAATAAACAGCACATAGAGGTAAGGGTTGAGGAAACCTGAAATCTCTACCTGGTTGAGCACCAAAATCTGGAGGCCCAACAGCACTATAAAGCGAAGAATATTAAATACTATCTCAATCCCCATTATTATCGCCTTTTTCTACGTCTTTAATCGTTTTCTGCTGCAAGCTGTCGCGCTCTGACCGTGTTACATCCTTTATTATGTATACATAAGACAAAGTTGTGAAGTTGGTAGATAGCTTGACTTTAATGTTGTGGAACGAATCGTTTGGCTTTTCGTCTAACGATTCAACCACACCCACCATGATATCTTCAGGGAAAATATCAGAATAGCTGGTAGTAACAATGGTATCGCCTTTTACAAGCTTAACATACGATGGAATATCCTTTAGGTAACCAAAATCGGGGTTGCCACCTTCCCATATTAATGAGCCAAAGTAGCCGCTTTTCCTGATTTTAGCACTCACCTTAACGGCTTTGTGCAGAAATGAAAGTACCGTTGCGTAGTTTGGCGAAACATCTTTTACAACACCCACGATTCCATTGGGCGATATAACACCCATTTTAGGCTGTATGCCTTGCAGGCTTCCTTTGTTTAGGGTAATGTAGTTGTTGCGGCGGTTGGTAGAGTTATTGATAACCTTAGCATTGGCATAGGAATACTTTTGGGCAAAGATGGTATCGTTTTTTACAAAAAACTTCTTGTCGGTAATTTCATAAGCGGTGGGGAGCATAGCGCGCAGGCGGGCGTTTTCCTCAGCCAAATCGGCATTGGCACTTTTAAGGGTAAGGTAATCGGTAATTTCAGACTGGGTTTCGTAAACCTTTCCAGAAACGGTGTTTGCCGAGTTGAAATACTGGGCGCTATGGTAATTATTGTTGCTAAACAGCAATACCAGGGCACCAATTTGTAAAAACAAAAAGAGAATAAAAAACCACGAGCGTATTAAAAAATTAATGAGGTTCTTCATTCTCTTTCCCTTGCTATAACAGGCTTATCGCCTTACTATTTAATAAGGAATTGGAAATTGTCGATATTTTTAAGGGCGATGCCGGTACCGCGTGCAACAGCACGAAGGGGATCTTCTGCCACATGTACAGGCAGTTTGGTGCGCATAGAGATACGTTTGTCTAAGCCACGAAGCAATGAACCACCGCCGGCCATGTAGATACCTACGCGGTAAATGTCGGCTGAAAGTTCGGGTGGGGTCATTTCCAGTGCTGAAAGGATAGCCGCCTCTATTTTAGAAATAGACTTATCCAAGGCATGGGCAATTTCCTGATACGAAACATAAATCTCTTTCGGGATACCTGTCATAAGGTCGCGACCGTGAACAGCATAGTCAGGCGGTGGATTGTCAATCTCGGTCATAGCCGCACCAACGTTTATTTTTATTTGCTCTGCCGAACGTTCACCAATTAAGATGTTGTGCTGGCGGCGCATGTATTCTTCAATATCAGCGGTAAACTCATCGCCCGCAACGCGTATAGACTTATCGCAGACAATACCACCCAGGGCAATAACGGCAATTTCAGAAGTACCACCACCAATGTCAATAATCATGTTACCTACAGGCTCTGTTACATCTATACCCATACCAATTGCGGCTGCCATAGGTTCGTGGATAAGGTAAACCTCTTTAGCACCAGCATGCTCGGCACTATCGCGAACGGCACGTTTCTCCACCTCGGTAATACCCGACGGAATGCAGATAACCATTTTCAGCGAAGGGCTAAACCACTTCTTGCCAGAGTTAATCATCTTTATCATGCCGCGAATCATGTGCTCGGCAGCGTGGAAGTCGGCGATTACCCCATCCTTAAGCGGACGGATAGTCTTTATATTTTCGTGGGTTTTGCCATGCATCTGCATAGCTTTTTTGCCCACGGCTATAACTTTGCCCGTTGTTCGGTCAACAGCTACAATAGACGGCTCGTCTACTACAACCTTGTCGTTATGTATAATGATCGTATTGGCTGTGCCAAGATCAATCGCAATTTCTTGCGTTAAAAAATCAAACATTCCCATGTGCTACAACTATTGTGTAACGGTTAGATTAAACGTGCAAATATAGTTAGCTAAATTACACGCCTGCATGTGCATTTGAAAATAACCTTTCAACTTTTTGTAAAAATTAT
>JAIXUZ010000149.1 GCA_027483285.1 Bacteroidota bacterium | reverse complement strand
GGTATACGTACCTGCTGTTAAGCCACTAAATGTTGCACTGCTTTGGAATGCGCCACTACCTAATTGGTATTGGTAAGCCGCTGTACCTCCTGTTTGAGAAAGAGTAACAGAGCCTGTTGTACCACCAAAACAGTTAACGTTGGTTTGCAACCCAATAGAAGCAACCAGCGCATTTGCTGATGATACTGTAACGCTTTGTGTACGGATACAACCTGCAGCATCTTTTACATATACAGTATAAGTGCCTGCTGCCACACCGGTAAATGAAGTACCGCCTTGGTAAGAGCTACCGTTTATACTATATGTATATGGAGATGTGCCACCTGATACGCCTGAAAAAACTATGCTACCGTTTGCAGCGCCGCATGTTGCCGAAGTTGGCGTAGCTGTAAAAGCTATTTGCGTTGGCTGGGTAATGGTAAACGATAGAGTTGATGCACAACCACCTGAAGTGGCTGTTACAGAATATGTACCTGCGGCTAAACCTGTGCGGTTTTGAGATGTGTTACCATCATTCCACAAATAGGTAACAGCACTAGGGTTGCTTTGCGGTGTTAGGTTTATAGTACCCGTTGTGCCGCCAAAACAAACATTGTTTGTTTGCGCGCCAGTGATTCGGAAAACCGAAACCGTTATAGTACCGTTAGCCTCTACCACACAAGCATCACCATTAATAATGCGGCGGAAATGAGTTGTTTGGGTTAACGAACCAACTTGTGCGGCTGTTAAGCTGGCAGCTGTAGCTCCGCTTATATCTGTCCAGATAACATTGTCGGTAGAACGTTGCCATTGGAAAGTAATGCCTGAGCCAAGGCTAGGGTGAGCAGACGTTGTACCGTTGCGGATAATAGTAGGCAACACATAGCTTGGTGTTGTACCATTTAAACCCGCTGGTGTAGAACCCTGGCAAATTTGCTGATTGGCAGTAATGGTATTGCCCACCAAATCGGGTGGGTTAGCCCATACCACAATACCAGGCTCAAAAATATCAGTAGCGCTGCTGGTTTTAGTTGTAGAAACTGCGCCTTGTGTTAAAGGAATATTGTTAGACTCTGCAGTAACAATAGTATAAATACGGCAGTTGCTAAATTTAATACCACGTTGGCCAACAGGGTCTTCCTCTTGGTTGCTGCCGCCATAATAGGTACTGTAAACCAGTGTACCCAGGTTGCTGCTAATTTTAGAGAAAACCTTATCAGTAGAACCATTACGGGTAGATTGTAGCGGGCCGCCGGCAGTAGGGTAGCCGTCGTTGCCGGTGTAACCAAAAATGTAAACGTCGTTGTTATTATCAACGTTTAAGCCCATTAAGTTATTCTCAGAACCGTTGCTACCAATATAAGTAGAGGCATAGAATGTTTGGTCTATGCCCATGTTGGCTACATAAAAATCATTTGTGCCTGACAAGCTATTATCGTAAGTACCCGATGGGGTATTGTTAGTGCCTAAGCCGCCAGAAATACCTGCAAAATAAACACGGTCGCGGTTTAGGTTAAACTCCATACAAAGTATAGAAGTACTAGTACTTGCCGCTGAGTTAAAGTATGAACCCCATTGGATAGTACCTGCTGAGTTGTAACGCTGGATGAACCCGTTAGAGCTACCTGTAGGAGAGCCTTGACGTGGAGAACCTGCGGTAATACCAGAGTTAGATTCTGTGTTACCAGCAACAAAAATATCGCCGGTTGTAGGGTTGTTAAGTAGTATATTTATTTGGTCGTTACCGCTTCCTCCAAAATTCTTCATCCAATCTAAGGCTGAAAGGTTTTGGTTGATACGAAATAACCAAGCATCGTTACCTCCATTATTATTGGCAACAGCACCAGAGCCAGAGTGGGTAGTGTTTAGGTTTGTACTGGTAGTAACACCGCCACAAATAATATCTCCATCGGGGGCAATGCGTATGTCAAAAATATTTTCAGCACCGCCGCCGCCTAACACAGCCGCTTTAATGCTATTACCCGCAGGATTTATTTTTAACACGAAAGCATTGTTGCCGCTTTGAGAGCGGCTATCAATAGATGCACCGCTAAAACCGGTACCCCCTATAAGGGGGAAAGTTGCACCGCTACCGGTAACACCAGCCAGGTAAAGATTTCCATCGGGGCCTAATTCTGTAACATAGGGATTATCTTCTGCGTTACCGCCAATATATGTTTGCCAAACGCGAACACCCGCTCCGCCAACTGTGGCTGGCTCTGTGTATTTACCTATAATAATATCAACACCGCCATTTTCGCTTGTATCAAAAGCACCGGTGGTAATAAAGTTTGTGCTACCACTAACACGGGCAACCATGTAAATATTGCCACTTGGGTCAACCCAAATACCATGACCGTGGTTATCGCCAGTAGAATTGCTGTTTACCCAAGTAGCCCAACGCAACGCAATAGGGTCTATAATAAGGGGTTTAGAAGCATCGTATTTACCCAGCGTAAAAGTTAATTGGTTATTGCTATTTAAGGCGTAAGCAGATTCAATTTTAACCTCGCGGCCGTTTACCATTTGGTAGGCATAAGGCTGCGGCAAATCCATAGCACCAACGCTGGTGTTTAAAACCAGGTGGCCCTCTTTGGTTAATTCCAGTTTATCAATACCATCAAAATTAATGGCAATGTTGGCAGGGTTTGCACCCGGCTTAACAATAATATCATACTCTAACGTACCTTCTGCTGATGGGTAGTAACGCACATCGACATTATTGTATACGTTGTTATACCAAACCTCATCATAGCTGCTAACATCAGTACCCTCAAAACCATTTCCGTAGAAATAGTTAAACTTATCAGGGTGCGCATTTTTATTGGTAATGCGCATTGATGGCGATGCATTGGCAAAATTCATTAACCAACCGTGGCCTTTTATTTTAAGCTTAGGCTCATTAAACACCAAACCGTCGTGGGTTGCTTTTTCCTGACGCTCGCCCTGCTCATAATAAGCCATAAGCGATGCGGGGTCAAAAGCGCCTACCATCATACCCTTATCGGTAACAAGCGCCTGGCCAAACTTAAAGTCGGCCTTGTAGCGGATGTTAGCAGGCCATTGGCCTTTATTTTGGGTAAAATAAATTTGCTTGTCATACTTTTTAAGCATGGCATCAACGCCATTGTCATAGCTATCAACTTTAGTAAGCAAACCTTCACCCTTTTGGCCAGCATTAATGCTTCCGGCGGGGTTTACCGTTCGGTTTTGTTGCGCTAGCGAAGTTGTGCTAAACGCCAAAAAAAGCAAAAAGAAAGCCATAAAAGACTTTGCCTTTACTTTTTTAACCAAACCTACTATGTCAATTAATTGCGAGGTATAGGTATTATTCATAAATGGTTGTTTACAGTGTTGTGTTGGCTGTTTTTTAATATGGGCTTAGTACGAAGGGCGGGAACCTAAAGATTTGTACAAACAGCAAAAAACCTTACATCAGTAATTATATTTGTAAGATTATTTGATTCATTGGCACCACGCAACAAAATCAAGTAATTAAGCAGTAATTAAAAAGCAGTTGTTAATAAATAATGTACAAACGTACTAAATTTTGACCACATTTACAAGTAAACTTACATTCTATTTAGGCAATACACCCTATACAAAAGGCAATAATATATGTAATTGGCTGATTATGTAAGGAAATTAGCTGTGTTATTTTATTGTTATTACCACGAAAAAAAAATACCGGGCAAAAAAAAAGCCCCTAAGCAAAAACTTAGGGGCTTTAAAAATGATAACTTTAAAAAACTACTTTTCTTTAAAAAGTATCTTGTCTTTGTAAAAATGTATAACAGCCATAATGTCTTCAACTTTTAGTGGCTTATTAAAAAAACCATAAACTATACCCGGGTATCGTGATGACTTAATCTTATCCATCATAGCGTCTGACGAGGTAAGCATAAAAACAGGGGCCTTGTATGTTAGTTCCAGGCTTTTATATTCTTCTAAAAAATCCCAACCGTCTTTGCGCGGCATATTAATATCTAAAAAAATCAAATCGGGCAACAGATTTTTATCGCTACCATTACTTTGCAATTGTGCAATAGCAGCATCAACAGATTCGTGCTTTATAATATTTTGAGCAAACCCCTCCTTTTCAATCCTTCTGCTTGTTAAATAAAGTGAAATATCGTCATCATCAATTAACATTACATTTTGTAATGGCGAAAACTCTGTCATAACTAATAGATAGTTTTTAAGCATTAAAATTTAGTTTAGGGAAATGCAAATCAAAGCGTAGTTTATCTGCAGTATAATCAAAGCTTAAATAACCGCTACTACACGCCAAAATACAAGCTATATCAGCAAGATGATTTTTGTTAACATCAAAATCTATTGAATCTATAGATTTTATAGACTCGTTTATGGCCAGAACCCTTGAATTGCTTAAATGTATTTTAGAAACAATAAAACTTATGGTGTTATAAAAACTGGTTTCGCTGTACCCTACAGTAATATTAACGTATGTCTTATCTATTGTATAGGAGAAATACTTAAATAGCTGCTTTAATATGCGGTTAAACATAAAGTTGTAAAAAGGCAACCCTACCAAACCGGTTGATTGAAAACGCAGCCTGTATTTTAGCGGGTATTTAAGCATTGCGCTATCTGCATGCTTAATGATAGATGATTTAATATCTATTAGATGTTTTTCTGTTTGAAAGGAATTGAACGACTGGTCTAACCTACCTGTAAAGCCTTTAAAGCTTCTATTTAACTCCCCGTAAGATTTTATCAATCCTTCTATAACAAATTTATTTGCAGGGTCTGCCAGGTCTTGTGTATTAAAGTTTTCAATAAGCCCTTCAATGTTAGACATGGGATGCTTTACATTATGCACAAAGTAGCCCAGTATCTGCTTTAAAACAACCTGGCTATTAAATAGCATCTCGTAGGTTTGAGATAGTTTTTTTTGGGCTTGCAATTGCTCCGTAATGTCTACACCATAGCCAATTACTTCTGTAACTTTGCCATTATTTATTACCGGATGAAACCTGCGTAGTACGTATTTATAACCCTTATCAACTTTTATTTTGTCAACATAATCAAAATCGCCCTTACCATTCAGCGCCTTTTTAAATGCATCTCTTCTATGTTCTGCTGCTTCTTTATCCTTTCCTTTATAATCGCAATAATCAAAGTCGGTTTTACCTATAAGCCAGTTGCGGGTATCATCGTCTTTAACCGCTATTTTATTAATATACTGGTATTGGTGTTTGGTATTAAACAAAACAATATCAACGGGTACATTATCTAAAACCCTGTTTAAAAACTCTGATTGGTTATTAATCTCATCAGCTAACGATTTTTCTCGGGTTATATCAACCCCATAAAGATAAATATGTTCTTCTGGCGCTACATAAACAATATCAAACCTAAATGAATTAGTGGTTGTTGCAAAATAAAAGTGAGAAGAGTTTTTGTCGCTATTGGATAAACTATCAAAGCTCTGTTTTAGCTTTGAATAAAAAGCTTTTAGCTGAAAGGCATTGCAACAATCAATTATATTAGCTTGCGCAATGCCATTAGCATAAATAAGTTCTAACGACTCATTAAATAAAAAAACCGGGTTAGGGTTGTGTTCAGGAAAGTTGTAGGAAACACTACACATAGTACAAGCAATCCCTTTTTTGCAATTAGGTTTTGAACAAGTACTACTTTTGTTATTATTTACCATCTACCTTCTAAAATCAGCGATAGCAAATAAAACAATTAAAACCTTAGAAAAAATGAGGCATATCCCTCATTTTTTGTTGAATATAGTCTTTTATGTGTATTCTGTTTTCAATACAAACCTGCATTAGCTTATTGCGGCCTGAAATACTTAATTTAACAGAAATGTTTGTTCTATGGTTGTCGGCAGTTTTAACGCTAATAGAAAGCCTTTCGGATATCTGTTCATTATTTTTACCCAGCGATATTAGGTAGGCCACCTTAATTTCAGTTTTGGTAAGTTTGTCAAGCAAATCAAACACGTACTGTTTTACCATTGTAGGTTTGGCATTGGAGTTTTCTTCGCGGGCATATTTTAATTGTAGCCTGGTGTTTATAGCATCTACAAGGTCTTGCATTATAAACGGCTTTGTAATATAATCATCGGCCAGCAGGTTCATACCCTCCCTAATATCATCCCTGTCAACCTTAGCCGTTAAGAAAATAAAAATAGTTTCTTTATTATTTTTGCTGTTACGCACTGCCGATATAAGTTCAAAGCCATTTAAATCGGGCATTTTAACATCTGAAACAATTACATCAACAGGGTTATTTTCTATAAAGGTTAACCCTTCTAAAGGATTAGAGAAACCAATAGTATTAAAACCTACTAAATTCAGGTAGTCTACAATATTACTAAGCAGTTTTTCCTCGTCTTCAATTACAAGTAATTTAACCTCGCTATTTATAATATTAGTATGGGAGTGTAATTTTGACATTTGTTCCTTCTGCTAGGTTGTTTTGTATAATAATTGTACCGTTTAAAGCGCTAATGTATTCTTTAACAATATTTAAACCAACACCCGTACCTTGTATGTTTTCAACATTTGTTGCCCTGTAAAAAGCGTTAAAAATATTAGGCAAATCTGTTTCGGGTATTCCAATACCAAAATCTTTAACTGCAATATCGTAATTATTTTCGCCATAAATAACACTCATTTCCGGAGCCTTATCAGACTTTGACGAATATTTAAAAGCATTTGAAATAATATTTTGCAATACTATCATCATCATCGAAACGTCTACCATTCCAAACTTTTGCTCTGTCGGGATAATTAATTTAACTTCTTTATTATTATTAGAAAGACATATATCTTTTAAAATATCTGTATAAAAATCATTCAGGTTAGTTAAAACTTTATTAGGCTTTATAGCTGTTTGATTTAGTTTTTCTTTTAAAAGAAAGGTATTCATCAGCTCTGTAAGCTTTGCAATTTCGGCTAATACTGTGCTATACGTATCATCAAAATGTGTTTTAAGTTTTGTATCAAGCTTTTCAACCTTTAGTTTAAACAAATCTATAGATGATTGTATTGTTGCCAAAGGAGTTCTAAACTCATGCGATACGAGACTAATAAACTGGCTTTTTAATTTATTAGAATTAATTTCATTAGTTAATGATTTTAATATCTCCGCTTCGGCAACTTTAAGCTTGGTAATATCTGATGCAACGCTTAATATACTTTCTACCCCATCATTATCTTTAAAAAAAACAAAGTTTACATATACCCAAATTTTTCTGCCATCTTTTGTATAGTTTATAATTTCTCCAGAAAATGGCTGTTTGGCTATCATAGCCACACGCGCCGCTCTAGACATATCTTCTGTTTCGTTAACCTTTTGTAAAAACTCAAAAGGAGTTTTACCTACAACCTCATCTAATGTGTAGCCAAGCAAATTAGTAAAGGCCTGGTTAACCCATTTTACAACACCATTGGTATTGGCAATTATAACGGTACTTTGCGTTTTTTCAGTAACTACAGCCAGCTCATTAATTTTATTTAACGATTCAATTTCTTTAGAAATATCGCTAAGCCTGCCCAGTAGATACCTAAAACCGTTTATAGAAACTAAGGAGAACTTAAGTTCAAAAAACTTATCGATACCATTGACAGACAACTTGTATTTAGCACTAAAATTACCTCCGTAGTTTGTATTAAGTTCATTTACCCTGCTTAAAAAATCGGCCCTATCGCCTTCCGATTTAATTAGCTTAGTAAAGTCAGTACCTAAAATATGATTTACTGTTTTGCCTGAAAAAGATTCAAATTCATTAGATATATCAAGGATATTGAAGTTCTCGTCTAACTTTAATACAATATCTTTTAAATTCCGAATCAATTCAAGAATCTCCTGCTCTTTTGATTTGATAAGGCCCAACATAGATTTATTTTCAGAATCTATTTTAAGGCTTTTTAAAACAATAGACAGGGTTTGAGCCAGTGGGGTCAGGTTTTCTATATCGGTTTCAGAATAGCCTCCTATTTTATTAGCTAATCCTACCATACCAATCATTTCTTCGCCCTGCATAAACGGTACACCCAAAAAGCTAATCAACGGCGGATGCCCGGTAGGTGTACCGCTTGCATTAGAATCAGTCTGCGGATTATTTGATATGTAAGGCTTTTTGGTAACCAAAACCTGCCCAAATATGGTTTTCAGGTTTCTAAACTCCATGCCGTTGCGCTGCCCATCTTCATATAGCTTTTGAGTTTCGGCATTCCACGATATGTTTGATACTGCCTTGGTTTTAATGTAGGGGTTACCAACCTCATCAATTAGTACATCTGAAATAAAACCAAACTTACTATCAGTAAGGTTAATTACGTCATCCAATATCTTTTTAAAAATAAGTTCAGGGCTATCGTTACCAACCTGTCTTTTTAGCAATTCATTAAGAGAGTTGATAAGCCTAAGGTTTTTGTTTATTACCTCGTATTTTTCTCTTATTTCATTAATGCTTATGCCATAGCCAAGTAAAAACTCTAAGTCACCATTATCATCAAAAACCGGTTGCATAATACGGTAGTTGTACGACTTTTTGCCGTCAACCACCATTTCCTCTTCCAGCTTATTAGCTGTTTTAGAATCTATTGCTCCCTTATGCAATTTGGCACGCTCAACAGCCACAGAAGGGTCTATACCCCTGTGTTCACAATACTCTAAATCTGTCTTTCCTATAATCCAGGCACGGCGTGTATCGTCCTTAATAGCATTTTTATTAACAAAAACATATTTTGAGTTTTTGTCAAGCACAGCAATATCTGCCGGTATATTATCAAGTAACTTCCTGTAAAACTGCTCTTTAGACATTTATCGGAATTAATAAGCTCTTTGGTTTTTTCCTTCAATAAAGTTTATAAAAGATGTATTTACTACTTTGTTACCGCCCGGTGTTGGGAAGTTACCAGAGAAATACCAATCGCCCGTGTGGCCTGGGATTGCCTTATGTAAATTATCAATTGTTTGGAAAATCATCTGGGTTTCGGCTTTGATATCTGATGGCCTTAAAAGTTCAGCCATTTTAACTGATATCTGCTCATCAGTAAACGGGGCGTATATCTTTTTTACGTGGTTTTCTAGCTGCTCGCTTGGTAAATCCTGTTGGTCTTTACACAATTTATATACGTCATTAATAACAGCCTCTTGTTTGGTATCTTTCAGCAAGGCAATAGCAGACTGAAAAGCAATAAAATCGCCTAGTTTAGCCATATCTATGCCATAGCAATCGGGGTAACGTATTTGCGGGGCTGATGATACTACTATTATCTTTTTAGGGTTTAACCTATCCAGCATCCTGAAAATACTCTTCTTTAACGTAGTTCCGCGAACAATAGAATCATCTATAATCACCAATGTATCTGTAGGCCTGACAGAACCATAAGTTACATCGTAAACGTGGGTAACCAGGTCGTCGCGGTGGGTATCATCAGTAATAAATGTGCGCAGTTTGGCATCTTTTATCGCTACTTTCTCAATCCTTACCCGCTTGGTTAGTAAATTATCAATCTCTTCGGCGGTAATGGTATTACCTAAGCCGGTAAGTGTTTTCTTAATTTCGGCACGCAGGTAGTTATCCATACCCTTAACCATGCCATAAAAACAAACCTCGGCAGTATTAGGTACAAAAGAGAAAACGGTGTTGTCAAAATCGTAATTAACAGCCTCCAAAACCTGGTCGGCTAAAAGTTTGCCAAGGTTTTTACGCTCTTCGTAAATATCCTTATCGCTACCGCGAGAGAAGTAAATACGCTCAAACGAGCATGATGTTTTTTCTTTTTGCTCAAGCACCTGTTGTTCGCCATATTTACCATCGCGCTTAATAATAAGTGCAGAGCCGGGAGTTATCTCTTTAACATCTTCGTACTTAACATTAAAAGCGGTTTGTATAGCGGGGCGTTCTGATGCTACTACCACAACCTCTTCATCGGCATACCAATGTGCAGGGCGTATACCGTTAGGGTCGCGCATAACAAACGAATCTCCATGGCCTAAAAGGCCGGCAATAACGTAGCCACCATCAAACTTTTTGGTAGAGCGTGCCAATATTTCTTTAATGTCAAGGTTTTTACCTATCATTATAGAAATTACCTCGTTCGACATTTTTTTATTCTTAAACTCCTTAAAAAGGCGTTCGTTTTCTTTATCTAAAAAATGGCCGATTTTTTCTAATACCGTAACCGTATCTGCCTTTTCTTTAGGGTGTTGACCTAGTTCAAGCAAGTGGTTAAACAGCTCGTCAACATTGGTAAGGTTAAAGTTTCCGGCCAGCACCAGATTTTTAGTCATCCAATTGTTTTGGCGCAAAAACGGGTGGCAGTTTTCAATACTGTTTTTGCCATAGGTGCCGTAGCGGAGGTGGCCAAGGGTAAGTTCGCCCGTAAACGGCACGTTTTGTTTTAGCCAGTTAACGTCTTTTAACCTGTCGGGGTGTTGTTTATACACCTCTGCAAAGTAGCCGTTTATCTTGTCAAATATATCGGGTATGGGTTTGTTAGAGTTAGAACGCAGGCGGCTGATGTAGCGGTTGCCAGGTTCCATATCAAATTTAATGTTGGCAACCCCCGCACCATCCTGGCCACGGTTATGTTGTTTTTCCATTAAAAGATACATTTTGTTTAGGCCGTAAAGTGGCGTGCCGTATTTAGCTATGTAATACTCTAACGGCTTTAATAGACGAACAAGTGCTATACCACACTCGTGCTTAATGCTATCACTCATAAGATTTGGGGTATTGCTCCTAAAGCAATTCTACACTGCAAAGATAGTAAAAAGTGGCGAAGTGGCGAAGTGGCAAAGTGATTAGTGGCTGGTTTTTATTAAAAGCTATACTTATTGTATGAAAAAAATCCCCCAAACTATTCCAACAAATTGGAATAGTTTCTCCCCCATTACAAGGGGGAGCTTTTAGTTGGCTATATTTGCCTTTATGCAAAAAGCACTTATACTTTTCATTGTTAGTTTTTCACTTTTAGTTTTTACCGGCTGCCCATATGGTTCTACCTTTAGCGCCGGCGACCAAAAGAAAGCAACGCTTATAAAAAAACTCGCGGGCACGTGGCAAAGCAATGGGCCCAGTTTATCTAAAATGAAGATATCCGACCTGAAAAAGAACTTAAAAGGGTACCAGCTTAATTTTGAACCAGGTACCACTTACGACCCACAGGGAATGATGCAATTGGATACCACTTACACTGTACATATAAATAAGGTAGAGGGAAGCATGATTGCTAGTGTACGAGAACCTGCCCCAGAGGGTAAATTCTACTTTTATAAAGTGGAAATGAAAGCCCCTGACACGCTAATAACCTACGAGGTAGACGAGAAGCGTTTTGAAAAGGATATTTATAAAACTGCGGATGAATTCAGGTCATCGTTAGCATCAAAAATAAAAGAAAAGGGAACCTTGTTTATTGAGAAGAAGGTGTGGGTGAGGAAAAAGAAATAGTTACTCTGCCAGCTTTAGCATTATTATAGTGCTTGACGATGCGCCGCCATTTAATGTTTCATGAATTTCATAACTATAACTCAGGAAGCGATTATTATCAGCCTTTATACTTAAGGTTTGGGTTATTGTAGTCAGCAGGTTTGATTCTATTGATTTAGCTGTAATGTAGGTATGCCCATTCTGGCATTTTGAATGAGAAAAATAGGTTACCGGAAATTTGAATTCCTCGTTTTTAGTATACTTTTCATCGATACAAATGCCTGAACTATCGGGTGTTGAAGCGATAGTATCAACGGCATAAGCCCCCCTGTATGCTGGTTTGTTTATTTCGAAATGCTCGAAAAAAGCAATTTGGAGGTGCAGGCTATCGGTAATAGTTTGGGTTTCAGACTTGCCCTCTACAAATAAGGTTTTTTTAAACTTTAGTACCGGTTTGCCTTTGGTTAGGCTATCTCTTAATGCTGTTATGCTAAAGTATCCCGTATTGGCATCCATGCCGCCTTTGGGGCGGCATGATGCGGCTACAATAATAAGTATGGGTAGTAAAGCAAATAGCTTTTTCATTAATTAAACGGTATGTCCTAAATTAAACTGAATGCCCTGGGCCAATGGCAGGTTAGTGCCGTAGTTAATGGTATTGGTTTGGCGGCGCATGTATGCTTTCCAGCTGTCAGAGCCACTTTCGCGGCCACCACCAGTTTCTTTCTCTCCACCAAAGGCACCACCAATTTCAGCGCCCGATGTACCAATGTTTACGTTGGCAATACCACAATCGCTGCCGGCGGCAGAAAGGAACAACTCAGCCTCGCGCATATTCAATGTAAATACTGATGAAGACAAGCCTTGCGGAACATCGTTTTGCATAGCGATGGCCTCGTTTAAGGTTTTGTACTTTATTACATATAATATAGGTGCAAAGGTTTCGTGCTGAACAATTTCAAAACGGTTCTCCACCTCTGCAATGCAAGGCTTAACGTAGCAACCACTTTCGTAGCCGGCACCTTCAAGCACTCCACCTTCAATAAGGAAGTTAGCGCCTTCTTTTTTAGCGGCTTTAATGGCGTTGTTATACATTTCAACCGCATCTTTGTCAATAAGCGGGCCTACATGGTTTGACGAATCTAACGGGTCGCCAATTTTTAGCTGGCCATAAGCCGATACAAGCATTGAGGTAAACTTATCGTAAATGCTCTCATGTATTATAATACGGCGGGTAGTGGTGCAACGCTGGCCGGCAGTACCTACCGCACCAAAGGTGCAACCAATAAGGGCCATATTAAGATCGGCCTGCTCACTTACTATAATAGCGTTGTTGCCACCTAACTCTAACAAGGTTTTACCTAAACGAGAACCAACAGTTTGTGCAACGGCTTTGCCCATGCGGGTAGAACCTGTAGCAGAAATTAGTGGTACGCGGTTATCGGCAGTAAGCCAAACACCCACCTCGGCACCACCGGTAACAAGGCCTGAAACACCCTCGGGCACACCGTTACGCTCGAATACTGTTTTTAAGATATGCTGGCAGGCAATAGCTGTTAAAGGTGTTTTTTCTGATGGTTTCCAAATGCAGGTGTTACCACAAACCCATGCAAGCATAGAGTTCCAAGACCATACGGCAACCGGAAAGTTGAAGGCTGATATAATACCAACAACACCCAGTGGGTGCCATTGCTCGTACATACGGTGTTGCGGGCGCTCAGAGTGCATAGTTAAACCATACAACTGGCGCGATAAACCCACGGCAAAGTCGGCAATGTCAATCATCTCCTGCACTTCGCCAAGGCCCTCTTGCAGGCTTTTGCCCATTTCGTAAGATACCAGTTTGCCCAATGGCTCCTTAAACTTACGCAGCTCCTCGCCTATTTGGCGAACAACCTCTCCACGTTTTGGGGCGGGCCAGTTGCGCCATTCGATAAACGCATCGGCAGAGGCTTTTACTACTTTATCGTACCCCTCTCGCGATGTTGTTTCGGCAGTAGCTATTGACTGGCCATCAACCGGAGAGTATGATACTATTTGGTTACCTGTACCGGGCAACCAGTTTAAACCGGTTGATGTACCAGCGTTTTGGTCGGCAATGCCTAATTGAGAAAGAATGTCTTGCATATTGATATAATTGACTACTTAGTAAACCATGTTTCCATTACCCATTTATAAATATCGTTGCCATTGGCAAACAATAACAGGCCAAGTATAAGCACCAGGCCTACCATGTTGGCGTAGCCCACAACTTTTTCGGGTATCTTGCGGCGGATAACCACCTCAATTAAAAGGAATAAAATATAACCGCCGTCTAGCATAGGTATCGGCAGTATGTTCATAAAGGCAAGTATAACAGACAAGATGCCTGTTAACCGCCAAAAGGCATGCCAGTCCCAAGTGGTGCTAAACTGTTTAGCCATACTGCCAAAGCCCCCAATTTGTTTTGCCCCTGCTTTGGTAAATAATAGTTTAAACTGGCGGGGATAGTTATATAATAAGGTAAAAGCCTCTTTTACCCCAGCCGGGAAAGCGGCAAAAAAGCCAAACTCTTCTTTTTTGATGGTAAAGAAATGCTCTAATTTAAAATCAGGCCTAAAGCCAATCATGCCTTTATCATTAACCTTCATTGGCAGGCTTAGGGTATCTTTATTCCTAACCACAGCAAGTGTAATGTCCTTATTTTTATTGGCCCTTATTTCTTTTGATAAATCCTGATAAATAGGAATTAGCTTGCCATTTACGCCTATAACTTTATCACCTTTCAAAAGGCCTCCTTTCTGAGCGTTACTAAGCAGTTCCACGGAATCTACTATAGTAGGTATACCTGGAGTAAAGTACGATTTGATATCTTTTGATAATAAACTATCAGTAGTACCTTCAGGTATAACAATATCTATAGGCCTTCCTTCGCGCATTACCTGCATGGTACAACCATCAAGCAACAGCAGTTCCATGTTCAGTTTGTTAAAGTCGGCAATTTTTTTTCCGTTTAACGACGCTACCATATCACCATCTTTAAAACCTGTTTTATTTATAACAGAGTCAGTAGCATAGTATCCATATTTAACATTTTCTACGGGTAACGATTCGCGGCCCCAAACAACAAGTACTAACCAAAAGATGATTATGCCCAGTATCATATTTACCGTAACACCACCTGCCATAACCAACAAACGGGCCCAGGCCGGCTTAGCACGAAACTCATAAGGCTCAGGGTCTTTGGCAAGGTCTTCCTCGCTGGTGGTTTCATCAACCATACCAGCAATTTGCACATAGCCCCCAAACGGGAACCAACCCAAACCATACTCCGTATCGCCTACCTTCTTTTTAAAAATGGCAAAATTGGCAATGTTGGCAAAGGGGAACAGGAAATCGAAAAACAAGTAAAACTTGTTTACTCGCATACCCGTTTTTTTTGCCGTTATATAATGGCCCCACTCGTGCAGCGCTATAAGTATTGATAAGCTTAGTAAAAACTGTGAAACTCTTATGAATGTATCCATTTATATTTTTAAATCAATTGCGCGGCAAAGGTACGTGTTTCCGCGTCGGTTTCTAAATAGTCGGTTAGGGTTGGTTTTTCTACAAAAGTGCCTTTAGCCATGCAATTAGCCAATAGCTCGGGTATCTGCAAAAAGCCAATTTTATCTTGCAAAAAGGCCGCCACGGCAACCTCATTAGCTGCATTTAATATACAGGCCATATTTCCGCCTTTATCTAAAGCATCAAAAGCCAGGTTAAGGCATTTAAAGGTTTTAAGGTCAGGCTGCTCAAAGGTTAGCGACGGGTAGTTGGCAAAATTGAAACGCGGAAAATCGGATTTAATACGGTGTGGGTATGCCAGGGCAAACTGTATAGGCAGTTTCATATCGGGTAGGCCCATTTGGGCTTTTATGCTACCATCGGTAAACTGCACCATGCTATGTATAATAGATTGTGGGTGCACCACCACATCAATCTGCTCGGGCTTCAGGTGGAACAGCCATTTGGCTTCTATCACCTCCAGGCCTTTATTCATTAAGGTAGCAGAGTCTATGGTAATTTTAGCACCCATATCCCAGTTGGGGTGCTTTAGTGCCTGCTCTTTGGTAACGGTTGCTAAGAAAGAAGCATCTTTACCCCTAAACGGCCCGCCCGAAGCGGTAAGTATTATCTTCTCAATAGGATTATGAAACTCGCCTACCAGGCATTGGAATATAGCCGAATGTTCTGAATCTACCGGAAGGATGTTTACCCCTTTTTCCTGTGCCAATTGGGTTATTAGCTGCCCTGCAACCACCAATGTTTCTTTATTGGCTAAGGCTATGGGCTTGCCAGCATTTATGGCAGCTATTGTAGGTTTTAATCCGGCAAAGCCAACCAGGGCGGTAAGTACACAATCAATACTTTCAAATTCAACCACCTGTTCTAACGCAGCAGCACCGGCAAATACCTTGGTGTCGGTATTGGCTAATGCTTCTTTAACCTGCGCGTATTTGGTTTCATCGCCAATAACAACCGCGTTGGGATTAAACTCTAATGCTTGCTGAATAAGTAAACCGGCATTACTTTGCGCAGTTAATACTTCGGCAACAAAAATATGAGGGTTGGCACGGATTACATCCAGGGCCTGGGTACCAATGGAACCAGTTGAGCCCAAAATGGCTATGTGGCGTTTTTCTTTATTCATTTAATTGTAACGCAAGCTAAAGACTATGCGATGGGATTGTTTTAAAGCGCGAAATTAAGAAAATAGATGGTAGGCATCAGAAAATAAAACAACCAACCGGTGTAGTGCGTTTTACATTGATTTCAGTTCCATTGATTAATCCCGAAATAGCATTTTTCAAATAAAACTCGGTAATAACAGTACGACGGCTACCAATACTTTCATACCAATTATCAACCTTGCCAGCGTATTGCATAATGCCATCGGGGTTAAATAAAATAACCTCGGGTGTTACGGTTGCCCCTACCGATTTGGTTAAAACATAATCGGGGTCTAAAAGTATGGGCATACTTAAACCATAGTCTTTAGCAAACTTATTAATGGTTTTGTTTTTGAAATTTTTACCAGGTACAATACCATAGAAAGCTACACCTTGCGATGAAAAGTCTTGCTGTATTTGGTTTATGGTAAGTGTATATTTTTGGCAAATGGGGCATTCGGGTGAAAGGAATACCAGCACCGACGCTTTGTTCTTTTTCAGTTCTGATAAATCGTACACCTTACCATCTGTAGCTTTTAGCTTTATAGTAAAAGCTGTTTGGGCTTTGGATGAGAAGGCAAAGAATGAGATTAAAAATACAAGAAATAAACGCATGAGTAAAGATACAAATTCCCTGCGGGGCATTACTTTTTGCTTGATCAAAAAGTAATCAAAAAATCAAGGCTGAAAATTAAATGCCTAAAAACTACACTACATTCCGCTAAACCCTGCAAACTTGTCCACGCACTTAAGCAGTGCTTTGGACTTCAAACAGCGCAGGCTTGCCTCCGACTTTGGCGGGGACGCTTCATTACGTTTGTTTTATTACGTCATTTGATTTAAGGCCGTTCCTTTTTGTCCGTTCCAGACAATAGTATTTCTTAATATTTATTTAAAGTATTATTGTGTAACAATAATACTGTTTAGTATATTTACAGCAGTTCAACCTAATAGTTAAAACTTAAAACATTATCATTAAAGATGAATGTAAAAGCCCTGCTTTTTGCTTCGGCATGTGCTCTGGTAGTAGCATCGTGCAACAACAAACCCGCAATAACCTACATTAACGACCCTAAAAAGCTGCAAGAGGCTTTGATTAATGCTAAAGAGGGCGATACTATTTATGTAGATGAAGGAACAATGGAATTTACCTCTTCATTATCTATGATGGATAAAAAGAATGTAACCATTAAAGGTAAGGGTATGAACAAAACGGTACTATCTTTTAAAAATATGGCCAAAGGTACCGGTGGCGAAGGCCTGAAAGTAAACAACTGTGAAAACGTTTTAGTGTGCGACCTAAGCCTGCGCGATATGAAAGGCGATGGTTTTAAAGCATCAGAATGTATGAATATTACCATGAGGGCTTTGCAGGTTTCGTGGTCAAACCCCAACGATTCTACCAACGGCGCGTACGCTTTGTACCCTGTAACATCTACCAACGTAATTGTTGAAGATTGCGATGTTTCTAACGCATCAGACGCTGGTATATATGTTGGGCAAACCTACCACGCTATTGTACGCCGCAACAAAGTGCATAACAACGTAGCTGGTATTGAAATTGAAAATTGCACCAATGTTGATGTATATGAGAATGAAGCTTATGACAACACTGGTGGCCTCCTTGTGTTTAGCCTGCCTGATATTCCGGTGAAAAATGGCACAGGTATACGCATTTACAATAACAAGGTACACGATAACAACCTGGCTAACTTTGCACCACCAGCAAACTCTGTAGCTATAGTACCAGCCGGTACAGGCTTTTTGGTAATGGCAACACCAAACGTAGAGGTATTTAACAACGAGTTTTTAAACCACCAAACAGTTAACTGCGGTATTGTTACCTATATGGCTACAGGCCGGGAAATTAAAGACCCTGAAGGCTTAAATAAAGGCTACAATCCATTTGTGTGGGGCATATCTATACACGATAATAAAATGACTAAAAAGCCTGGTTTGCCCGATACTACACGCGATTTAGGCAAAGCCCTTGCATTGGCATTTAAAGGCAACACCCCTGATATTGCTTTTGATGGTATTTTATTCCCTGGCATGTTGGTTGATGGTAAACTACCCGAAGACAAACGTATTTGCATACGTAATAACGGCGCTGCTACATTTGCTAATATTGACCTTGCAAACAACATGAAGAATATTAGCACAGATATTAGCCTTTTTGATTGTGCACTGGCCGCTATTGAACCATACAAGGCTGCTGACACAAAAGTAGCTGCAGCCCCAGTAGCCGCAATTACGGCTGCGCCTGCAAAGGCTGAGGAACCAAAATCTAACTAAGGGAAATTTATTTGTAGGGTAACAATAGTTATGAATTTAGTACGTAAAAGCCTTTTTATTCTGGCATGCGCAGGTATAGTTTTGGCAGGTGTTTACACTTCGGGATGCAATGGTAGTGGTAAGCTTATGCTTGACTATACCCAGCCTGCATTTGAAAAGCTATCAGAATACAACCTGTTTACCGGTAAAATGGCCGACCTTGTACCTAATGAAGGGTTGTTGCCCTACGACCTTAATACACCTTTGTTTAGCGATTATGCAGAGAAAGCCCGTTTTGTATATGTCCCAAAAGATGCCGGACATGCAGGCTATGACAGCGAAACAGGCTTAGTTAATTTGCCTGTGGGCAGCGTTTTAATTAAAAACTTTTTTTACCCTGTTGATGCGCGGGACCCATCTAAAGGCAGGCGTATTGTTGAAACCCGAATGCTGGTGCACCGCGAAAGTGGATGGGATGCTGATACCTATGTTTGGAATGCAGACCAAACAGAGGCTGTAAAAGAAATTGCAGGCTCTCAATTCCCTGTTAGCTTTGTAAATAAGGATGGTAAAAAGTTTGATATAAACTATGCCGTACCCAACAAAAACCAGTGCGGCGGATGCCACGAAAGTGCCGGAAAAATAACGCCTATTGGCCCTAAACTGGGTAACCTTAACAAGGACTACCACTATGCTGATGGGGTTAAAAACCAACTGGCTAAATGGGTTGATACAGGCATACTTAAAGAGCTACCCCAAAAGGGTGCATTTAACACATATGCGGTTTGGGACAAGCCCGAAACAGGCAGCCTTGATGACCGTGCCCGTGCCTGGCTTGATATTAACTGCGCACACTGCCACAACCCTAAAGGCCCTGCCAAAAATTCGGGATTAGATTTGCGTATTGTACAACAAAACCCAACATCGTGGGGGGTTAATAAAGCCCCTGTTGCCGCTGGTGCCGGTGCTGGTAATAAAGAGTTTGATATTGACCCGGGCAACCCCGATAATTCTATTTTGCTATACCGTTTAGCGTCTACCGAGTCGGAAGTAATGATGCCTGAGTTGGGGCGCAGTGTGGTGCATACAGAGAGTGTTGACCTGATAAGGCAGTGGATAACGGCTATGAAGCCTGTAACAGCGGTGCAATAATATTTACTCCTGCTTTTATTTCAGGCATTAAAAAATACTCCCCTTTGGCACAAGCCCAAAGGTTACTCACTTTATTTATATAAAGATTTAAAACTGGAATATGCAACTTACGCCTGAAGAATTTGGCATTTTAAATAACAGCCGATTTTTACTGGTTAAGGCGGATGTTGTTGCTAAGGTGAGGGCGGAGTTTGAGCAACTGGAGGGTCAATATTTAGCGATAGTAAATAAGGAAGGTGTTGCCCTTCCTTCATTTGCACCACCTAAAATATCGAGGGGAGAAAATTACAAGGGCCTGCCCTACTTGGTGCTGGACTACCCCGCTGTGTTTGAAAAGGAAAACATACTTGCCTTTAGGACTATGTTTTGGTGGGGTAACTTCTTTAGTATTACCCTGCACCTTCAAGGTACTTATAAAGAACAATACCTGGAATACATTAAACAGGCATTGCTTAGAAACAAGCTAAGTGGTTTATATGTATCATGTAACGCAACGGCGTGGGAATATCATTATAAGGAGGATAACTACAGGTTGGTTGAACAGATGACCAATGAGGAAATTGAAAGGACCTTAGGCCAATATAATTTTATAAAACTGAGTGCTAAACTGGATTTAGCAGGGTATGAGCAATTGCAGGATTTTATGCAGGAGTGGTTTGGGGTGATGGTGGGGTACATAAAATAGTGGATAGTAACCACCCCATTCTGACTTATCAGTCAGAATTAACCCCTCCTTAAAAAGGAGGGGAGGTTAAAATTACCTTATCAAAAAGAGTGTTAGAATTTAACGCCGAGGTCGGTCATGAGCAT
>JAIXUZ010000318.1 GCA_027483285.1 Bacteroidota bacterium | reverse complement strand
GTTTATTCCTGATGAGCAGGTGTTTGGTAACTACCATTACCGCCACGAGTATGTGGAGAATATGATTTGGAACTACGCGTATCTTAACCCGGGCCTTTCTTTACATTACAATGGCCAGGAATATAAGAGCGAGAATGGCTTGTTGGATTTACTTCGCAACACAGTTAGCGGCGAGGTGTTATACCCAATCATTCACCTGCGTGGCTACGATATTGAAATTGCCTTTACACACGGAGCCCAATATGGCGAGGAATATTACAGCTTCGTAAACGGCCAGCATACAACCCAGGGCGGCACGCACCAAAATGCACTGCGCGAGGGTATTGTGAAGACTCTACGGGAGTTTTATAAGAAAGATTTTGAGGCATCGGATATCCGTACCTCAATTATTGCAGCTATCAGTATTAAGGTTCAAGAGCCTGTTTTCGAAAGCCAGACCAAAACCAAGCTAGGTTCGGTTAATATGGCACCCGAGGGTGGCGTATCGCTGCGCAACTTTGTTATCGACTTTATTAAAGAGAACCTGGACAACTATCTTCATAAGAACGAAGAAACATCTACAGCGCTATTAACCAAGATTATAGCCAGCGAAAGGGAACGCAAAGAACTTTCAGGCATCCGTAAAATAGCCCGCGAACGTGCTAAACGTGCTGCCGTGCATAACCGTAAACTGCGCGATTGCCGTATACATTACAATACCAACCACGACGACCGTCTGGAAACCACATTGTTTATTACCGAGGGCGATTCGGCGTCGGGTTCCATTACCAAAGCCCGCAGCGTGCAAACTCAAGCTGTTTTCAGCCTTAAAGGCAAGCCGCTAAACTGTTTTGGGTTAACCAAGAAGATTGTATACGAGAACGAAGAGTTTAACCTGCTGCAAAACGCCCTTGATATTGAGGATGGCTTGGATAGCCTTCGTTACAATAATATTGTAATAGCTACCGATGCCGACGTTGATGGCATGCACATCCGTCTGCTAATGTTAACGTTTTTCCTACAGTTTTTTCCTGATTTGGTAAAAAATGGCCACTTGTACATTCTGCAAACACCTTTGTTCAGGGTACGCAACAAGCGCGAAACTATTTATTGCTATAGCGATGAGGAACGCCAGCAAGCCATTGCCAAACTGGGTACAAATCCGGAGATTACACGATTTAAAGGTTTGGGCGAGATTTCTCCCGACGAGTTTAAAATGTTCATCGGAAAAGATATGCGACTGGAGCCTGTGCATTTAACCCGCGACACGGTAATCCAATCGTTGTTGGAATACTATATGGGCAAAAATACACCCGAGCGCCAGTTGTTCATTATCGACAACCTAAAGATTGAAAAAGACCTTATTGAGGAGAATGCTTAATAAGAATTACACTATAAACCCAATAATAACAACACTTTCAGACTATATCATTTTGTTCATAATTTATATTATGTTAAATAGCATTTTGTAAAGAGTCTGGAGGGTAACCTTACCTTCTGTGCTACAAGGAAAGAAAGTGGTAGTTGTACTACCTGCATATAACGCCGGCAAAACATTAGAGCAAACCTATAAGGAGATTCCTTTCGATATTGTCGACGAGGTTATCCTTACTGATGATAAAAGCTCTGACAATACTGTTCAGGAAGCTCGCCGTCTAGGTGTTCACCATATTATTGAACATCAGCGCAACCGCGGCTATGGTGGCAACCAAAAAAGCTGTTACGATAAAGCCCTGGAAATTGGCGCCGACATTGTTATCATGCTTCACCCTGACTATCAATACACCCCGGCACTAATCCATTCTATGAGTTACCTTATTGCCAACGGTGTGTATCCTGCCGTTATAGGCTCCCGCATTTTGGGCAAAGGTGCTCTATTAGGTGGCATGCCCATGTATAAGTACATATTTAACAGGATGTTAACCCTTACCCAAAATATCCTGATGAACCAGAAACTGTCTGAATACCACACTGGCTACCGCGCCTTCTCTGCCGATGTACTTAGGGCTATAGACTATAATGCAAACTCTGACGACTTTGTATTTGATAACCAAATGCTGGCCCAGATATTCTACAAAGGCTTTCAGGTGGCCGAGATAACCTGCCCTACCAAATACTTTGACGAGGCTTCTTCTATCAACTTCCGCCGCAGCTCTATTTATGGCCTTGGCGTTCTTAAAGTTTCTATGCAATACATGCTAAACAAAGCCGGCTTGTTGAAAAGCCCTTACCTGAGAAATAAGTAAAATGAAAAAGGCTGCATCAGTATTTATAAAACTTATTATCAGCATAATACTTGTAGTTACCTTTTTCACAGGTTTGATATATATACAAACCACCATTTACACCTTTCCGCCCCCTACCCCATTTTCAGGTGATAGTTTAGTTAATCCATATCAAAACATTGATAATAAAACATATAAATGCAATTTTCATGCACATTCTATAGCATGGAAAGGCATTACCAACGGACACAACTCATCACAAGATTTAACAAAAGCCTACAAAGACCAAGGCTACACCGTTGCCGGAGTATCAAATTACCATTGTATTACAGATAGTATTAATTCAAATTCACCTGTTTATATACCTGTTTATGAACATGGTATAAATATATTTAAATCACACCTACTTGGTATTGAGCCTCGTAAACCATCCTATTTCGACTTCCCCCTGTGGCAAAACACATCGCAAAAGCAACAGATTATAAACGACATACGAAATAATGGTGGACTGGTGACCATTGCCCACCCAAAGTTTATGGATGGCCATACGTTGGAAGATATGTCCCAGTTGACTAACTACCAGTTTGTAGAGGTGCTAAACCATTACCGTATATCAGACGAATACTGGGATGCCGCCCTTACTGCTGGTCGCTTGGTATATGGTATTGGCAACGACGACACCCACGATATCAACAACGAACCAACCTTCCGCATGTGGACCGAAGTATTTGCCGAAAGCCCAACCAAAGATGGCATTTTGGATGCTATGGTTAAGGGCCGTGCTTTTATGGTTTATTCACAGGACGGCGGTGCAGATGGCTATTTTAGTAACGTTAAAACATCAGGGGATACCATTGAATGTTGGTTTACCGGCAAAATAGATACCGTTGAAGTTTGGGGGCCTAGACACACCCTATTGGCAAAACAACAGCTAAGAATGCTGAACACAGAGGACAGCCTGACTGGTTTTAAACATGGGGAATATGTTTTGCCTAAAAACATCAGCTACGCACGTCTTGTTGGCAAATCAAATGAATGCGCCCTATACTTAAACCCAATAGTTCGCTCAGTAAACGGCAAAACCAGCGGTGTAGAAAGACTGGTTCCGGAGATAGATGTGCTTAAAACCTGGTTTTACAGGCTATGTGTATTGCTTATAGAGGTTGTTATAGTATTTTTGTTCTTATTTACATGGCAACTAAAGCCCTTTAAGCGCTGAAACAATTAGCCCCCATACAAGCCCTCGGATTAGTCATCCTCTTTTCCATACCCTTTTATTTTGGCTTAGGGGCGCCACACCTGTTCGATTGGGACGAGATTAACTTTGCCGAGTGCGCACGCGAAATGCTTGCCACCGGCGATTATGCCAACGTACAAATTGGTTTTGAGCCGTTTAGGGAAAAGCCCCCACTGTT